>JASJAN010000021.1 GCA_030066985.1 Desulfobacterales bacterium | reverse complement strand
TAGCAATTGTCATACATTTTAATGATCTCGCCGGTCCCTTTACCTTCAACACTTCTGACATACCCATTGATCACTTTTTGCATCGGTATGGGATTATGGCCGGGAAAATAGGCCTCGTATTTTTCGACAGCATCTTCAACCAGCCCGGATGATACCACATTGATTCTGAGTTCATTTTTCAGTTCAAGAGCGGCGGCTTTGACAAAGCTGTGAATGGCGCCATTGACCATAGCAGCGCTGGTTGTCATGACAACCGGATGATCTGCGAGGATCCCGGTTGTCAGCGTAAAAGATCCACCGGAATTCAAGTACTCCTGCCCGATTCTGACCGTGTTGACCTGCCCCATTAATTTGCTCTTTAAGCCGATGTAGAAATCGTCTTCGGTTAAGGCATCAAAGGGTGCCCATTTTGCTTCGCCGGCGATACACAAAACGGCATCCAATTTGCCCACAGTATTAAACATCGCTTCAATAGATGTCGCATCCGTAATATCGACGGTGACATCGCCTGAATTTCTGCCGGCAATGATAATTTCATGTTTTTGAGTGAAATGGGAAGCCACTTTTTTGCCGATGGTACCATTACCGCCAATGATTAAAAGTTTCATTATATCTCCTTTTCATAGTTATGATTTTATCTGTTCTTTACCGCTGAATGCTATGAATTCTCGGCATAGGCTGCTTCAGCTTCTTGGTAAAGAAGATCTTCCTGCCCCAGATAGCGCGGAGAGAAGTGAAATATGGTAAATTGTCGGGCGCCACAGCAGGCTGCCAATTCACCGGCTTGCCGGGCAGTTAGGTGATGCTTTTCAGCGGCCAGATCTTGCTGGGCATCCAAAAAAGCCGCTTCGATAAAAAGGTGATCAGAATCCTGTGCCAGTGAAATAATTTTATCTGCATTTGCCGGTGTGTATGCCACATCAGCAATGTAGCTGATTTTTTGTCCCGGCGTGACCATGGCAATATGATCGGCCAGCTCGCCGAGAGTAAAATGCCGAATCATATCAGAGCCGGTTATCACTTCAATTTCCGATGCCGGATCGGCGCCGGCATACAAAGCCTGTTTAAAATCGGTCAGCCAGGGGCCGGTCTGCAGGTCAAGTTCATTAAGCGCATCTTTGTTAATATTGACATGAAAACGCTCTTTGATGGCAAAGCCCAGACAGGGGATGTCATGATCCAGGATCGCCGCCGAAACCTTAAAAGCGGGTGCCTCAACCAGAATATTTGTGAACGGTTTCCTTTCGGCCTCGTCGGTTGGGATGAATTCATTCTGGCACAGGTAAGTTCTGGAGAGCTGATAATCATGATGGATCTCGGTCAAACGCAGCTTGAGGCGATATGGATAATTTGCAACCAGGTTCCATGAATAAGCGGCCAGTTTGCCCTCTACATTGGATAAAAATTGACGCGGCCCAAATAGATGCAGATTTTTTTCACGGCCCAATGCCAGACGCAGGATGCGATCAAAGCCGATAAAATGGTCCATGTGTGTGTGGCTGACGAACACATGGCTGATCTTGAGAATATCCCGCGATGTCAGTACTTGATTGTCGCCAAGGTCGAAAAGGATCGCTTGACTTTCAAACAGAAAAGGAATGAAAAGACCGGGATCATCAAATGGTCCGTTGATGAGTCTGGGATGAAAACGGGGGTGCATTATGCAGGCAGAAATTTTTTGATTTGCTGGTGAATATTTAGATAAATGTCTTCGTCGGACCCATAAATATCGACGACATCTTTGTGATTAAGAAGTTTTTCGATGATAAAAGCCGTCAAAAATAGGCTAACCACATGGGGCTGGGGAACAAGATTCCGGATGGGGGACACCTGATAATCGATTTCAAAATCATCGGCGCGGCCTAATTTTTCCAAGGCATTCTTGATTTGCTCTTCCAATGCATTTTTGTTGGTGGTTTCAACCAGGTTGTCATCAACCAGTTTCATGGCGATCGCATTGGAAAGGGGATCAATACAATCTTTGATTGAATTAATGGCTATTCTGCGGCTACGTTCTTTTTGAGACTCGATTTTGGAAAGGATATTGGCTTCGCGTGTACTGGGCCGGAATACTTTTGCCATGCTTGCACCTTATTTTTGGAGTCAGCGTAAAAGTCAGTTTAGTAAAAATATAATGGGTAATGCAGTGGTTTGCAAGCAAAATATTATATGCTTATCCGCCTAAAGTTTTTTTTAAAACTACCCGATATCACTACTAATGATACCTTTATTACGCGCATACCGCGCACAAAAATTCACAAATAAATGAATTTAGGAGCAGACCGGTAAAATGGCGACCGCAACCCAGAACTCATCAACCCGCTCAGAGCGCCCGGATAACGGATTTTCTTCAATCGATTCGAATGCTGATGCCTTCAGCCAGCTGGCAAAACACCTGGTTAAATGCAGTTTTCTGACCGACAAGCAGGTCGAATACGCCCGGCGGGTTCAAGCCAAACTCGAAAAACACCGTCCTTTACTGCAAGTAATTAAAGAACTGGAATTTATTACCGACGATCAAATCGGCGAAGCAATTCGAAAACACCCGGTATCGATACGCATTGGAGAGCTTCTGGTGGAACTGGGGCATATCAATACTTCCGATCTGCAGACGGCACTGGCCATCCAGGCTGAAGAAAAATCAAAACGAAAACTGGGTAAAATCCTCGTGGAGCGCCAGTTGATTCAAGAACAAGTGCTGGTTGAAGCCCTGTCTTTGCAATTGGCGGTGCCTTTTGTACAGCCGAAATGGGACCGTATCGATCACAAAGTATTCGCGCAGGTGCCATTAAAATGGTACGAAACCCATCAACTTATACCGATTCAGGCCAACGGCAGTGCCATTACGGTGGCCTTTGCCGACCCACTGGACCAAGAAGAGCTGCAGGCTGCCCGTCAGGTATTTGGCGACCATATTGTGGTGGCCATTGCCTGTACAAGCGCTATCCAAGAAGTTGTCTTGAAGGCCCAGCGCACCGAAATGAAAAACCAAATCTCGTCCATGGACGAGCAATTCATTATCAAACTGGTGGATGATATTATCCTTGCAGCCCTTCAAAGGGAAGCCAGCGACATCCACTTGGAGCCGTTAAAAGCGTGTCTGCGTGTGCGATTCCGCCAGGACGGGGTGTTGGCTCTTTTTGAGGAGTACCCACCGGAAACGGCGCCGGCTGTCGCCAGCCGCATCAAGGTTCTTTGCGAAGTCGATATAACTGAAAAGCGCCGTCATCAAGGGGGTCGCTTTTTCTTCGACCACCCCGATGGGCAGCTGGATATACGCGCCTCCTTTTACGTGACCGTTCACGGGGAGAAAGTGGTTTTGCGATTGTTGAACCGACATGGCCAGCTGCGCAAAATTGACGATCTTGGGTTGTCTGGTCGCATACTGCATCGGTTTGTAGAAGAAGCGCTTAATTTGCCGAGTGGGGTGCTTTTATTTACTGGTCCGACGGGGTCTGGCAAAACTACCACGGTTTACAGTTGTTTGCATCATATCACCAACCCCCAAATGAGTATCGTAACCGCAGAAGAGCCGGTTGAATACGTTATTGACGGCACTTCCCAATGTTCCATCAATCCGAAAATCGGATTGACCTATGAAGAAACACTGCGCCATATTCTACGACAGGACCCGGATGTCATTGTTATCGGTGAAATCCGTGATAATTTTTCGGCAGAAGTCGCTGTACAGGCGGCTCTGACCGGGCATAAAGTGCTAACAACCTTTCACACCGAAGATAGCGTAGGGGGGTTAATTCGACTGCTGAACATGTCGATTGAGGCCTTTATGATTTCCTCCACGGTGGTCAGTGTTATGTCGCAGCGTTTGCTGAGAAGAGTGTGTCCGTCTTGCACAAGCCCGCTCACACCCACATCACAGGAATTGCAGCGCATCGGGTATTCGCGCGATGACATCAGGGGGATTCAATTTCAAAAAGGCCGTGGATGCACGAACTGCCAACACACCGGATACAATCGCCGCGTCGGTATTTTTGAGTTGCTTATTTTAGACCAGCTTGTGCGGGATGCTATTCTGGAGCGAAAACCAAGCAAAGAGCTTCGACAGATTAGTATTGAATCCGCCGGTCTCATAACCCTTTTGGAAGATGGCATCCATAAGGCCGCCGAAGGCGTTACAACGGTTGAGGAGTTGCTGCGCAGTCTGCCGCGCTTGCAGCAACCGAGGCCGATGGCAGAATTGCGGCGCAATTATTAGGAGAACGCTATGGAGACTCAGAGTTCCCTGGTGGGAATGATTAAAAATTATACGGCCGCAGAAAAAGTTAAGTTGCCAGCCTTTAATGCGACTGCACTGCGAATTCAAAAAGAGGTTGCCAAAGAAGAGCCGGATTCCCGTTTGATTGAAAAACTGATTGTTAGTGACCAATCTCTTACCGGGGAGGTGCTGCGTGTTTCTAACTCTTCCTTCTATAAGGGCTTGGCCCAGGTGGCAACGGTCAGAGATGCCATTATTCGTCTGGGAAATAAGGAAATATCCAATATCGTCAGCCTGGTGGCTCTGCAGCATAATTTCGTGTCCAAGGATCCGGCTGTCAATCAGATCATGAAAAGACTGTGGCGCCATTCGGTGGGTTGTGCCATCGGCGCGAGCTGGATTGCCAAACAGAGCAATTTTGAGACACTGTCGCATGAAACATTTATTGCCGGATTGCTTCACGATGTGGGCAAGCTTTACATTTTGAAGATCATGGATGGTATGGTCGCCGGCGGGGAAATCGATACCCCACCATCGGATACGGTTATCCAGGAAGTCATGGCCAATTTGCATACCGATCAGGGATCGTCACTGATGCGGCAATGGAATTTGCCTGAAAAATATTGCCTTGTCGCCCGGGATCACCACCTGGCCGAGCTGGATGATAACAATCCTCTGTTGATACTGGTGCGCCTGGCCAATCAAATGTGTCATAAACTGGGTATAGGAATGATAAGCGAACCTGCCGTTGTTCTGCACACTACCCCGGAAGCCACCCACCTAAGATTGTCCGAAGTGGATTTGGCGCGCCTGGAAGTGCGTCTGGAAGACTCACATGTGTTTGCGGGCTGATCCTAAGGTTCGAAAGTTCTGCGTTCTGGGTTCAGGGTTGTGCTTTACAGGTTGCGGGTTCCGAATTTCACGATTTAGACTGCCAGCAGCCAGTAGCGAGAAGCCAGCGGCCACCCAATAAGGTTCTCTGACCTCTGTCCCTTTTACTGTGCGTCTTCGACAATGATCTGTATGCTCCTATTATTATTCCAGTGATTCCAACGCAATCGGAAAGCAAGGCGGGCATATGCGGTTTTTTCTATTAGCTTCTGATCGGCATTGAACCAAATGGCGTTGATGGATTTAGCGTTACCTTCACCACCCTGGGTGAGCACCATTTTGCGATGGCCTTGCCCAACGATTTTAGATGACAGCACTTTAACGTCACGTGCCATAAACAGGGGTTCCGGGTTCTGATTGCCGAAAGGACTGATCTGTTCTATTTCATCCATCAATTTGGTCGATATGGCATTGAAATCAATTTCAGTATCGATGGTCAGGCTTGGCGTTTGAAAATCGATCTGAGCCAACCGGATGACGGCCCTTTCGAACGCCTGTTGAAAGGCACTTAAATTTTCAGATCTGATGGTCAAGCCGGCTGCCATTGAGTGACCGCCAAAATCTTCTAGCAGATGCCGGCAATCCTGTAGCGAACTGTATAGGTCAAGGCCCGGTACGCTGCGGGCAGAGCCTTTGCCAAGGTTACCTTGCAGGGCGATTAACACAACCGGTCGATGATAGATGTCCACAATACGGGAGGCCACAATCCCCAAAACACCCAGGTGCCATCCCGAATTCCAACTGACCAGGCTTTGTGCCTTTAGCGGGTCCGGATATTGTCTCAAATCGGTTAAAATGGCATCCAGAATGGATTGTTCCAGTTGCCGCCGCTGCAAGTTGAATTGATCCAGTGTTTGGGCCAGCTGGTGTGCTTTGGCAGTATTGGTGCTTGTCAGCAGCTGCAGCGCCTGAGACGCATGGTCCATTCGGCCGGCAGCATTCAGGCGTGGAACGAGTCTGAAAGCTACATCTTCTGCATTGATCGGTTGCTGCTTGATACCGGCAACTGACCGCAGTGCGGCAATCCCCGGTCGTGTTGCTGCATTGATCAGTTGCAGTCCTGTTTTTGCAAACATACGATTTTCGGCAATCAGAGGAACCTGGTCGCCGATGGTGCCCAGCGCCACCAGATCGCAAAGGTTTTTAAGATTGGGTTGCGGGCGATTTTCCCAGAAGCCCCGATCGCGCAGGTGTTTTCTGATAGCGATAACCAGGGTAAAAGCAACCCCCACACCGGCCAATGTTTCCATGCCGGCCGAGCAATCGGGACGTTTGGGGTTCAGCACGGCCACGGCCGGTGGTATGTCTTCAGGAATTTCATGATGATCGGTTACGACCACATCGATACCTGCTTTGGCAGCAGCAGCAAGGGCATCGGTGCTGCCGGAACCGCAGTCGGCAGTAATAATCAATCGGATCTGGTTGGGAAGAGCATTATTTTGGATGTGGTGGGGCTTCAGGCTATAGCCTTCTTTGATGCGATGGGGAATATAAACGGAGACATCAGCGTCAGCGGCCTTCAGGAACTCTAAGAGCACTGCCGTGGCACTAATTCCGTCTGCGTCGTAATCACCAAAAATCAGGATTTTTTCTTTATCCACCACAGCGCGGCAAATGCGATTGACAGCCGATTGCATGTCTTTCAGACCAAATGGCGGGCGCATCTGATTGAGTGTTGTGCCCAGAAAATCTGAAGCGTCATCTGCAGATGTCAGGTGACGGTTAATCAAAACCGCTGCGGTGACCGGATGACAGTTCAAACGGTCACTCAATTGCTGCACCTTGACGGCATCCGGTTGCAGTATATCCCATTTTTTCTTCATGGACGGCCCTATAACCTATAAACACCGCTTGAACAACCCCATAATGTGGGCTGCCGCATTCAGGGGTTTTTTATTGCAAATAAGGCATATGTGGTTATTATGGATTTTGAGTCTTTACCTCGTGCCTGATCAATGATGTGTGGGTGATCCACTCATCCAAAAAGTATCAAAGGCTGTTTTCTTTGATTTACAACAGGCAATCACTATACGCCCTTACAACTTAGGCATACTTTGCAAACAATACAACAGCATTACAGGGTGGATCGCAGCAAAATCGCTTTTCTGAAGTTTATTTTTGAAGCATACGACGGCATTGCCACAATTGAAACCATCGAACCGCAAGAAGGCATCATATTATTTTACATTGCACCCGGCTGTGAGCAGCAGTTCCAAGATATTCTGCAGGATCTTGCCAAACAGATCTTGATTCGACCGTTGAATGCCTACAGCGCTCTTAAGCTCTGATGAACAGGAGTAAGCCCTTTTCAGATGAACTCAAAACGTCTTTATCTTCACACCATTGGCTGCCAGATGAATGTGTACGATTCAGAGCAAATTGCCATGCAGCTGGCAGCCCTTGGTTATGCGCAAATCGCCACAATGGACAGTGCCGATTTGATTATTGTCAATACCTGTACGGTCAGAGCCAAAGCCGAACAGAAAGCCTTCAGCATGCTGGGACGGCTGGCAAAGATGAAGCGTCATAAAAAACGATTGATTATCGGCGTAGCAGGCTGTGTGGCTCAGCAGGAAGGCCAACGAATTTTGGACCGTATTCCCGCAGTCGATCTGGTGTTTGGGACACAGGCCATATACCGGCTCCCGCACCTGATTCAACAGATCGAGACCCGGCGTTGCCGCATCGTTGATGTTGAAATGGTTGACATGCCGGATATTCCTGAATCCCTTGTTGGATCCTCAAATCCGTCTCTGGTATCCAAATTTGTCACGATTATGAGGGGTTGTGATAACTATTGCGCCTATTGCGTGGTGCCCTTCGTGCGGGGACGAGAAACGAGTCGCAAACCTGAAAGTATCATTCGTGAAATTCGGACCCTGGTAGACAACGGTATCAAAGAAGTCACCCTGTTGGGACAAAATGTCAACAGCTACGGCATAAGTGATAATTTATGCGCCTTTACCGAGCTCTTAGCGATGGTAAACGAGATCAAGGGGCTTTACCGTATTCGGTTTACCACCTCTCATCCAAAGGATTTGGGACCTGATTTGATCCAGGCGTTTGGAGAGATTGACAAGCTGTGTTCTCACATTCATTTGCCCGTACAATCCGGTTCTGACAAGATTTTAAAGCGCATGAATCGCCATTATACCCGCGAGCAGTACCTTGACAAAGTGGCTCAACTACGGGATACTTGTCCACAGATAGCGATTACATCTGATATCATCGTCGGCTTTCCCGGCGAAAACAAGACCGATTTTGAACAAACCTTACAACTCATCAAAACGGTCGAATATGACGGGTTATTTGCTTTTCAATATTCAGATCGGCCCCCTGCGCCTGCGGTTGGATTGTCTGATAAAATTTCGGCACCGATCATCCGTGATAGGCTGCAAGTCATTCTGGCATCTCAGGAAAAGCTGACCCGAAGCAAAAATCAACAATTGGTCGGATCCACCCAATGGGTTTTGACCGATGGATATAGCAAAAAAGAGACGGTCAGGCACCCTGCTGGCAGCGACCATATGATGCAGTGGACCGGCCGAACTACCACAAATAAGATCGTTAATTTCCATGTGGATGACGCTTCGGCTGTCAGCCAAAACTTGACGGGCAAAATGGTTGGCGTCCATATCGATAAGGGCTATACCCACTCGCTGTCCGGCAGAGCGCTAAACCTCAAGCCCTCAACTCGAGGGTCGAAAGGAGTTGAAAACTATGCTGCATAAGGTGAGCATTGCGGGTTTGACTATGGATCCAGCCTCGAACACGCCGATCATCATATTGAAATCAGAAGAAACGGATCAGGCGGTTCCGATATGGATCGGTTTGCTTGAAGCAACTTCAATAGCCTCAGCCCTCCAAAAGATAAAATATGAACGTCCAATGACGCACGATCTATTCAAGAATTTTTCGGATCAGCTGTCCATATCTATATCAAAAATAGAGGTTTGTGACCTAAAGGACAATACGTTTTTCGCCAAAATTTACTTCATTTCAAAAGATGGTAAGTTTGAAATGGATGCGCGCCCGAGCGATGCGATTGCACTGGCGTTGCGATTTGATGCGCCCATTTATGTGGCCGATGAGGTCATGCAAAAATCTAAAATCGGCGACAGCGAGGCTGAGGTCCTGGATACCAGCGAGGAAGGTAAAAAATGGGCTGATTACTTGGAAAGCCTCTCGCCGGAAGATTTTGGAAAATTTAAAGTTTAGTGTTTGATGCTTGAAATACACAGGTGATTCCAATGGGTTGTGTTTAATTTTTGATATGATATCATACTGTTAAACAGATTCAACGCCTCGCCACATCGCAAATGCAACCGCCATGCGCTGCAGTTTTGCTGCAGCGCCTCGGTTTTTTCTCGTTTTACCCACCATTTTCAATCCATTAGAAAATTCAAAAAAACAAACGATTTTGTCCATTTTCTGCCAAAAACAAAATTGTTCATAACGTGTTGATAACTTCGAATCTACCTAAAATTTTTATAAAAATTCTTAGTTTTGGTAACCCTCTGCAATTAAATGGCATCACATTTGACTGGAAATATTTTAATTAAATTTCAGATAGATATAAGTTGTTGATAACTCCCTGGGTTCCATTTTGAAAAACAGCCCTAATCCGATTTGACACCAGCGCTAACTTGGCCAAATATAGCATTATGGTTGTGCAAAACTTTTTTTCCTTCCTTGGGATGCAATTGGATGAGGGGCGGCCTTAAATTCGCATCCAAACCAGTTTTTAACAAACACTTTGAGCTCATTACCATTGCTGGAATCCGGACGCAACATATAGAGCCCAGCACTTAAGAAATGGTCTAAACAACTATATATTGTGGTATAAGTAATGGTTGCCACAATATATTGTTGACTCGTGATTTGTTTTGAGCTATAGTTGCCATAACATCAGCTAAAATTTAAACCACCACACCGCTTTTAAGGAAGCTATTATGTGCACCATTTTAGTAATTGATGATGAAAAGGGCATATTAAGCGTGATTCGGGAGGCATTAACACGATTTGGTCATGATGTTGAAACGGCGCTGGACGGAATGGAAGGCATTCAGAAATTTGATGATGGCCGTTACGATATGGTGATTACCGATTTGCGCATGCCGGGTCTGGATGGTAAAGGTGTGGTTGAGCATATTCGTGCCTCCTGTAATAACAGCATACCCATTATCGGTATTTCCGGTACACCGTGGCAGATTCAAGACTCGGGCTTTGATGCAGTCCTTGCCAAGCCGTTTCCGCTACTGGACCTGGTGGAATCAGTCCAAAAGCTGATCTCCATTCCACTGAAAAGGGCCATCAGCGCCTGATACCCCAAGCAAACCGTTAAAAATTAAACAGCCGCTTGATCGTTAGCGATCAGCGGCCTTTTTATGGCACCATCCGAATCATTGATGCAATTATGTTTGTTTTTGCCATCACAAAAATAGGTTCTCATACAATCAGGTTCGCGCGTTGTTCCGTTTAGCCCGTTGAGCCGGTTGGAGCCTGTTAAGCCTTGCCAAAGGTTCCCTGAAAACCGGATTAGACCCGATTAAAGGCAATGATTTCTGGCCCTTTAACCGGCAAACGGGCTAACCCGCCTGAGGCGGACAAGCCGGCGACGGGCTCAACCAAAGCTATTCGGATGAATATCCGAATAGCTTTTAATGAGTAAATTTTCCATTTTCGTAGATCAAGACTTCTTTGCCGGATTTTAAAATTGCGATTACCTGTTTTTTTTCGGTATTGACAAAATCCCAGTGCAGGGCGGATTCGTTAAAGCCCAATTTGCGTTTTAGCGGCTTTGTCAGTTCGATGGTATTGCCGGAATACGTATTTGAGTACGAAGACCCCAGTGCTATGTGACAGTTACCGAATGTGCCACCGTAGTTTTCATCATAAAGCGTATTGGCCATAAAGCGGTTGATTCGTGAAAAACGTTTATCGGTTAATGAAAACTCACCCAGGCGGCTGGCGCCCTTATCCATTTGCAGTTGCTGCTGCATGAAGTCCTGGCCCTTTTGAGTTCTAATTTTGGTCAGGCGGCCGTTATCAAACTTCAGACGCACCCCACGCACGTAATTGCCGCTGCGATAAGAGGGCTGGTCCGCATAATAGGTGCCATGGGTGCCACGCCAATCTGGCGAGACAAATATTTCAAAGCTGGGAATATTGCGTCCCGATATGCCAACCCAGCGTCGTTTATCTCCCAGTGAAATATGCAAGTCCACATTATCAGAAGTCACCTGCAAAGCGCTTACCGGTAATTGGTTGAGCCAACGCTTGATGGCTTGCGCTTGCTTGTATATGCGCTGCCATTCTTTTTCTGGAGAAGCCGCATTTAAAAAACAGGCTCTGGCAACCTGGCTGCTATACGCTTTTTGACTGATGCGTGCATGTTTCGCCAATTCAGCTGTAGGGAAAATACATAACGTCCAGCTAAATTTTCCCCGGGCCTCTTTGGTATCAAGCACATCACGCAATTTTTTTTTGGAAAGCAGTGCTGTTGCGATTTTTTTGGAATCAATTTTGGCCAGGTGTGTCATTGATTGAGGGGCATAGATTGAAATGCTGCCATCTAAGCGGGAAAACAGTTTTTCTTCACCCGGCGGAATAAACACCAGTTGCTTGTTGTTGGATAGCATGTAAAAGTCGCGCTCCATTGAGGCAGTGGGATTTAGGCGCAGCAGCGGATGCGCCCCGGCCGCGAGCAACTTGGCAAATAAAATTTCGGCCAAGCGTACGGCTGCCAGGTCAAAACGAATGAGCACAAGGTCGTTGCGGGTGATGCGGCGGGATTTGGCGGTTTGCAGGCCCCACAATAAGACATCGGCATAGCGCACGAGCTGTTTTTCGGTCAGCACGTTCTCCCCCTTCTGTTTTTGTCCTTTGTGTCCATTTTCAGGTACCCGGTATTTGAATGACTTCCACGGGTTAACGGTCAATAGCGCCTGGCTTCTCGCTTCTGGCTGCTGGCAGGAAGCCAGGAATCATTGAGTAGAAGCCAGATGCCGGCTGCCGGCAGTGGTCTGAAGCTATGATGCCTCTTTTAAAAAAAGGCCGTGATATTCGGCCTCAGAAAGATGTGTTTTAAGCAGGCGGGTCATGAGATTAAAAATTTCGGACAATTCATCCTCAGACAGCCGCTTCACAAGGGTCTTCATTAGCCGATCGTCGGAAAATTTCTGAAGATAATAGACGACGGTGTTTTCGTCTGTTTCCCGATCAGCTCCAAAACCCACCAATCCTTCATAGGTTTCCACAAATTCATGCGAATGACGCGTCATAGGCAACCTGCTCTTTCTGAATGACAAACTGAAAAATAATCTATGCAGTTATCCGAAAAACGCCAGTTGGATACGTCTGGTATTTTCTCACCACGAAGAACACGAAGATCACAAAGGGAAATCACATAAATTTACTTTTATCCTTTCGTGCCCTTCGTGGTTATATATGCCTCGCTTGAGCTTTCTGCATAACCAACATAATTTCTTCTCAATTCATAAAGGAAAAAAAATGCGAGGTCAATCTAACTTCTATGGTGAGGCTGAGGGCAGCATGTGTCAACCGTCATTCGGTTAGAGCAGAAATGCGTTTCATTTCGTCATTTTATTGCTTTGAAGGACGGACGTTTCAGTTGGGAGGGGGTTGATCAAGGACACTGCGAATGGTGGTGGCCAAATCATTTTTGATGACCGGTTTCATGATAAATTTTTGAATACCCATCTCCAGTGCTTTTTCTTCGGTGATGTCTTCGTTAAAACCGGTACACAAAATCACCGGAATGCCGGGTTTGACGTCCAATAATTTTTGGGCCAGCTCATCACCGGTCATGTGCGGCATGGTCATGTCCGTGATCACCAGGTCATAAATTTGAGGCTGTTTCTTAAATTCCTTGAGCGCTTCAACACTGCTGGTTCGAGTGGTGACCTTGTAGCCCATATTTTCAAGCATCTGTCGTTGCATGGAAACAATTTGCTCTTCATCATCGACCAACAGGATGCGTTCGGTTCCTTTTTCCACACCATTGACAGGTTCATATTCGGTTTGAACATCCTCGTCTTCGATCACAGGCAGCAAAACCGTAAAAACGGCCCCTTTTCCCGGCGTGCTGCTGGCGGTGATATCACCGCGGTGGTTTTTAACAATACCATGAATCACCGATAGACCCAGTCCAGTGCCTTTGCCCTGTTCTTTGGTGGTATAGTAGGGTTCAAAAATTCGATCGAGTACTGAAGCATCCATACCGCAACCTTCATCTTTTACCAACAGCTGCACATGTTTGCCGGGCTGCATACCGATCTTTTGAACCGTTTGCTCGTATCCGACATACATCTCTTTGAGGCTAATTTCCAGCTTACCGCCTTTGTCTTGCATCGCTTGATAGGCATTGGTGCATAAATTCATGATTACCTGATGGATCTGGGTGGCATCCCCCATCACCGGGGCGCAGTTTTCATCGATATCATGCACAATTTCTATAGATGCCGGAATCGATGCGCGCAAGAGTTTGAGCGCTTCATTTACAACATGATGAACTTCGACGGGTTTGCGTTCCTGTCCGCTTTGCCGGCTGAAGGTTAAAATTTGTTTGACCAGTTCTTTAGCGCGGTTGGCAGCCTTAAGAATCTCTTCAAGGTTGCTGTGAGCCACACTGTCCTCAGTCACTTCGTCCATGGTCAGCTCGGTGTATCCGACAATGGGAAATAAGATGTTGTTAAAATCATGTGCAATACCGCCTGCTAGGGTGCCGATGGCCTGAATCTTGAGCACCTGCTGCAGCTGGCGTTCGTATTTGGCAAGCGTCTGGGTGCGCTCTTCAACCATTTGTTCAAGGACTTCATTTTGATTGCGCAGCAAAGAATAAAATTCAAGGCTTTCGAGGGCATTGGCGGTATTGAGCAAAATAATCGATAACAAGGTCAGAGAAGTGTCCGGAATTTTGTTGTTTTTTTCCGGTAATAGCCCGACATACATCCCCCGTATGCGTGAATATGTGGCGATAACATGCAACACAAATTTTCGGCTATGATCTTTGGAGGATATCAATACACCCCGTTTTTCCCGCATGGCCCAGGCAAAATAGCCCTGCTCGATCATATGATTAACTTCTGTTTGGATATAGGGTTTCAGCTGGTTGTCATTGCATACAGCCAAATTAAAATTTGAACTTTCCTGATCCACCAAATAAAGCGCATTGGCTTCAAAAGGGATCAGGTGGCTGATTCGCTTGTCGGCTTCCTTCAAGATATGATCAGGGCCATAGCCCTTGTTAATATTTTCCTGGAAATCACCCAGTGAAAGGGCCATTTCAAGGGCATTTTGGATAAACCTTCGGTTTTCTTCAAGGTAATCAATGCGGGCCAGAAGTTTATCCGCATCCATTGGTATGGTGGTATCTTGATTCATATTGGCGTTACATGTCCAGCATAGATTCTAAAGCAAAATATTGATGGGTGGCCTGTTTGGTAACCACCTCGAAGCAACTCGGTGACAACTCCAGGCTTTCCCAGGCGGCATGGTCCAGGGGCGGTACAAAACGCTCTCCGCTGGTGCCAATGCCCAATCCGTTGGTTATAATATCCGCCAAATGGACCAGGGTGGCAGGCTGTGGTTGTTGGGCTTCTCTGGGATTATGATGAAAATAAACATTGTTTTCCAGAACCATGGGCAGTTTCCATTGCTGCAGGAGATGCTTGACCAGATGGGTATGGTTGCAGCCCAGATAATCTGATTCCTGTTTATACAGCAGCATTTCCGAAGATCGCGCTCGGCTGAGTACATTACGAGATTCAGTGGGAAAAAAGCTGTAGAGAATCAACCGCCCCAGATCATGCAGCAGCCCTGAGACAAACAATTGTTCTGTCTGAGGCATGTTTTTGTGGGTTGCTAAAATTCGTGAGATGATACCGCACGCCAAACTATGCCTCAGAAAAGAGTACATGCTCAGTATTTCTTTTGGAATTTTATTAAACAAAGAAATCAGGCTGATGCCCAGTGCCAACCCGGAAATTTCCCGTGTACCGATCAATGTCACCGCCAATGAAATTTTATCGATTTTGGATGGGAACCCGTAAAATGGCGAATTGACAATTTTCAATAGCAGGGCAGTTAAACTGGGACTGCGCTGAACCACTTGCGCGATATCTTCTGCCGATGACAAGGGATTGGCAATCACTTCGTTTAACTCGAAAACAATTGACGGTACTTCCGGCAAGGTAATGTTTTTGTTTTTCAGTTTTTGCAGAAAATTACTTCCATTATTTCCTTGCTGGCTGTCGACTTCCGTCAGATCGATCGTATTTTCATCTCCACAAAGATTGTGTTTACTGCGGAACTCAAGCGAAATTCGATAAATTTCTTTGATGGCCGGATGATCTAAATCGACATGGCGAAATAGATTTTTTGTAGTTTCTTCAATTTTTTCAATTCGCTCCGGGCTTGCCGGGTCAGCGAAAGGATTCTTGTCGCCATTGTTGCCCTGAATGTTGACCTCGGTAACGCCCCATATCTTAAAAATTCGAAAATGGGATGACTGGATTTTTTTGTCCTTTTTGAGCAGCAGTCGCCCATTGATGTCGCGGACTTCCTCATCCAGAATCATACCCGGTTTTAGATCATTGATGTGCGTAAGTCCCATTTGATGTTCCCCAACTTCCCATGAACAACCAAAAGCCTTTTAGTGACTTAAAATTATTTATAATGTTTTAATTTTGGCTTATGCCTGCTTCGGAATTGTCCATGTGGTGCTATTTATGATTATCGTCTTACTGGGGCATAAACTTAAGGAAAAATAAGAAAATTCGGACTGTTCGGTATTTTTTGACCTAACGACGCGGGAACAATGCGGATTGTGGCCCAAACACGAAGGCCTAACGGGTCTATTTTCAAAATTTAATAAAATTATCAACAGGTTGGGCCTGATACTATCGGCAAATCAATCAAGCTGCAGAGGTGGTTAGACGTTGGCGCAATTTTACCATCGCCTCAAGGTAATCCTGAATTCCATGTATGAAGATGTCGTTATGGTTGGCGTGGGGAATTTTAAGCAGCGTCTTATCAGCAGCCGAACAGGTTTCAAAAAGCAAAATCCCGTCGGAAAAGGGGATGATGTGATCTTTTTCAGCATGAATAATTAAAGTGGGTTTATGAAAATCAGCTATTTTTTCAGTATTTTGAAATCCGAGCGTCTCCTCGAAGCCGATGTCGGTCGTATTGATGCCTAAAAGCTGTAGCAGAGGGGCAGAATGGGCAAAGCCGCTTTCGACAATTAACCCATCAACGCGGGCTGGGTAATGAGATGCCAGTTCGAGTACGGAAGCACTGCCCAGCGATCGGCCCATCAAAACGATAGGACCACTGTATTGCTCTTGGGCGCGCCATTGGCAGACAAAATCGAAAATCACATGACAATCACGCATCATGGCGGTTACGGTGGGTCGTCCGCTCGAGCGGCCGTAGCCACGGTAGTCAACAGCTAGAAGGTTGAATCCCAGCTGATTTACGATCCGACCAAAATCATCGTAATCGGCCGCAATTTCTCCGTTGCCGTGAAAAAACAAAAGGGTTGCACCGGATTTTTCGGTCAGGTGAAATCGAGCGCCTATAGAAATGTCAGCTTCCACCGGTATCATCATGAGGGTATCGTCATTTGCTGAATCGGGCTGCCCGAATTCGGGGCGCGGGTGAAACAACCTATTCGACACCGCCGGTTGGTCCAACAGCGGATAATCTATTTTGCTTATATCAATCATCATAATACGCCTCGATAGTAAGCGATCTGCCTGGCAATTGGTTTAAACACATTTAAAACAGATTCTTTTTCTGCCTCTATAAAGGGCTCTGCTGTGCGGCCCATATCGGTCAATGTTTTGACTTCAGCAGGGGTTGCGCAGCCCACAATGGCGACATCGATATCGCATGAAAGCGCGTAACGAATCAGCGTTTCGGCTGTGATCTGAGCCGGGGGTAACAGAAAATGGGAGGCGCCCAAGACTTTCATGCCGATAGCGGCGATACCTTTTTCTCTGGCTGCCGGCAAGGTTTCTGTTAGAAAACCACCCAGAATGTCCTCGACCGGATTGACCGGTAACATGACGGCGTCAACCGGCCATTGTCGAACCGCCTGTGTCAGAATGTGTGGATTGTGATGTCCGGTGACACCAATCGCGCGGATCTTACCGGCAGCCTTGGCTGCAACAAAAGCTTCCAGCGCACCACCGGCTCCTGAGATCGTTGCCAAATCCGCTTCTGTGCGGACATCATGAATTTGCCACAAATCCAGATAGTCTGTCTGCAGGCGCTCCAATGATTGGTTCAGATCGGCCTCAGCCCCTTTTTTATCACGGCTGGCAGATTTGCTGGCCTGAAAAATAGCAGCCCGGATATCGGGGCGTTTGCCCCATAAGCTGCCGTAATATATTTCGCTGTCCGCGTAAACACGTGCTGAATCAAAATAGGTGATGCCCTGATCAACGGCGGCCTGTATGACAGCATGCGCCTCGGTATGCCGTTGGCGGGTCCGCAGAACACCCTCGCCGCCCAGACCGGTTCGGGTCACCGTTTGTTGAGTTTTTCCGAATATCCGTTCTTGAATTTGGGTCGGATCCATTCCGAAGTCACCTTGAACGATGGTTTGGGGTCATGTGAGCATTCGGGCGGCAACTTCTTTAAGGATTTTAACTGTCACCGCGGCAGTCATTTCTGACAGGTCTCTTTGGGGGTTAAATTCGACGATGTCAGCACCCACGATTGGCGCTGGCAATTGTTGAATCAACTCAATCAACTGGCGGGTCGTCATTCCGCCCGGTTCATGATGGGCGACGCCGGGGGCGAATGCCGGATCAAGAACGTCTAGATCGATTGAGAGATACAACGGACCCTGCAACTGAATCCGGGCGACTGTCTCCAATTGTGGTATCGTGATCATTTCCACTCCGAAACGTTCAGCCTGTTGTTTTTGATGCGGATTCAGCGAACGGATACCGATTTGGACCAGGCGCGATGCGAGATTTTCTTCCATGATCCGCGCAAATGGACAGGCATGGGAAAAGCGGTTGCCGTCATAACTGTCATACAAGTCGGGATGGGCATCCAGCTGAACAATTTCAAGCCGGCCAAACTTTTTATGATAGGATTTTATGATCGGATAGGTAATTGAATGATCGCCTCCCAGGGAAATGAGACGGATATGTCGTTTCAAGAGCTCGCTGATATTGGCTGCAATGCTCTCGATGGCATCCGGATCGCTGTTGACGCGCATATTACCAAGATCGACAAAATCAGACCGGTCCGCCAGATCGATGCCTGATTCCGAGCACATATTACTGGCACCAGATGTCAAAACAGCACGGATTTGGCCAGGTGCTTGGGCAGCACCATGCCTAAATGACGAATGGGCATCAAATGGGATGCCGATCACCGCAACCACCCCTGGTTTTATCTTATCGCTGGATAGGTCCATTTCGTCTCAGACGACTGCTTTTCGTATCCTATAAGTCACTGCCGCAAAGAGCGCACCGGCAGCACCCGGCAACCTTTCTGTTCATGCAGACCGACCGAAAATGCGCTTCCCAGGTTGAAATCGAACACCAACGGCAGGCCCAGGGCCATATCTGATGTCCAGACAAGGATACAACTGAGCTGGATTTGCGGAACGATTTTAACCGGATGACCGCATAGCGTTTGATATCCCTTATATTTAGGGTCCTCGACAAAAAGACTCTGCAATTCGGTGGTGGTTGGAAGACGCCAGTTGTCGTATAACTGCGGGATTGTATCTGGAAATTCTTCTGTCAGCCAATTTTTTATCTGGTCCCAGAAGATATCGTTTTGATTATCGGTTCTGGCCCACATGAGCCCGAGTTTGCGATCGGTGATGGTTCCGTTGCCATGATCTATGAAACGTTGCTCGGCCAGTGCCATATCGATAAAGCCCGTCATCACCATCAGCAGCAAGATCGTTTCGCAGACCAGCATTTTGGACACGGTTTTATTCATATCGTTTGGCGGTACCAAATGGGATATTAGAATTTACAGCGTCTCTCAACACCTGTTGCGCCTAAACTGCTGAAGACTAATAAAGAAAGCTGCACCTGTCAACCCGCAACACCTTGCAGCACTGGGCTTTTGTACTCCCCGGCCATCTGTACATGTGCAGTTTGAGCGAATCCATCAGAAACGGCTTTTATCCCAATTTATTTTGAGGGCCGCAGATAATCGGCAGCGGGTCTCAGCGATTTTTCCACTAGCTGATTTAAGGCGGAGGAAGTAGGAATCCAAATTTTTTATAAATGTTCTGCCCGGTCTTCGAAAGAATAAATTCAATAAATTTTTGGGCATTTTGCGAATGGGGAGTATTCTGTAATCGGCAAATATAATAATTTATGTTATCTCTTTGGTCCAGACGGGCACCGGGTTCAATTTCATCAAATGGCAGATCGGTGTCCCGGGCCTGCTTGGCTTCCGTCACCCAGACCGGTCCGACATCCACCGTCCTTTTTCGAATTCGCAGCGGTGTTTCGCGATGGTGGACACGGGTCAAAATTGTTGTGCCTTCGTCCCGCTTTTCTTCCATAATGCGTTCGACAAGGGCGTTTCCGCCCGCCTGACGGTACATGTCGATGATATAGTAAGCGATATCTTCATTCTCAGGGTCCGGCTGTGAGATGCGGACATCATCTCTCGCCAGATCCTCCACTGATACAATATTTGCCGGATTCCCGCGTGGCACCATCAATGTCAGGCGGTTGTGCAAATACAGAAGTTCGTCCCCTGGCCGGATATGCCCCTGTTCAGCCAGAATTTGCATGGCCTTTTGATTTACAGAGCTGTAGACGTCCGGGTAGATGTTAAACGGCTTGCCCTGCCAAAGAGCGCCCCTGGCCAATATCTGCTTAAGTTCCAGACCCGGTGGCAGGGTTTCGTAAAATATATTCTTTATTTCCGGATGCTGTTCCTTGAATGCTGTGATGATGTCCGGCATGACCATGAATTGGTTGCCCGCCATATAAAGCACCAAGTCAGCCTGTGAAGCAATCTCCAAATGATGCAGGTCATCCGCACGCTCTGGTGGAATGATGGGTAAATCTTTTGGGGACATAATAAGTTCCCTTATCCAACATGCCTGATGCGACCACTCAATAATTTTAAGGTGTCAGGTGTCAGGTGTCAGCGTTCAAAAGTTCCGCCGGAGGCGGTTCAGGTTTCAGGTTTCGGATGTCAGAAAAAAGACGCCATGCAGAATCTGATGGTTCTCATCAAATTCGTAGTCCTGACACCTGAACACTGAAACCTTATAAGGTGGCAGCCTTATTCCTCTTTGAGCGTCGACCGAACGATGAGCTCCGAATGCAACGTACGGTGAACCGGGCAGCGATCGGCTATTTGAAGTAGCCGCTGTTTTTGCTGATCATCTAGTTCTCCGGATAGCTCGATTTCACAATCAAATTGGTCCACCTGACCTTCTTTTGTCTGGCAGGTCTCGCAATCAGCGGCATCAATTTTTTTATGGTTTAATTGAAAGGTCGCATCTTCCAACGGCCATTGCTTGCGGTCGGCATACATGCGCAACGTCATGGCTTTGCACGTGCCCAGGGCCGCCATTAAAAGATCGTAAGGCGTCGGGCCCAAATCGCTTCCGCCCATCGATTGGGGCTCATCGGCGACCAGGCTGTGACCGGCTGCCATAATGTCGGTGACATAAGCCGTCTTGCCGATTCGGGTGGTTACCTGATGCTGGGCGTCATCAACGGCGGGTTGATCTGGGTGCGTATCGCTGACGTATTTACTTGCCCAGGCCGCGATGACCGCACCGGCATACAGAGAATCGGCCTGGCTGGTTAGCAGGTGGTCGGCTTTATCGAGGGAAACAAAACTTTTAGGGTGCCGGGCGGTCTGAAAAATCTGGGCCGCATTGTCGATCCCTACGGTATCATCCACCGGAGAATGCAACACCAGCAGCGCCCTGTCCAGCTTTTTGATCGTTTCTTTCATATTGACAAATTGCAGATCTTCCAAAAACTGCTTTTTAAGCGTAAACGTTCTGCCGGCTAAGCTGACTTCCGCTTTACCGCGGCTTTGAATGATTTGAGTTGCGCTGCCAAGAGAGTGGGTCACATGCCCGGGATCGGACGGAGCGGCGATGGTCACCACGGCAGTTGCAGAAGAAATGTGCGCAGCCGCTTGCAGTACCGCTGCTCCGCCAAATGAATGCCCGATCAATATTTTCGGCGCTTCATAGTTGGATTCCAAAAAATCAGCGGCCACAATCAAATCACCAACATTGGAGGAGAAATTGGTGTCCGCAAAGTCACCTTCGCTTTCACCAAGACCTGTGAAATCAAATCGCATTACCGCGATGCCTTCACGCGTCAGCGCCCGGGTAATGTGGGCAATGGCCTTGATATTTTTTGAACAGGTAAAGCAATGCGCAAACAAAGCATATGCCGCTGGTTTGCCGGCAACCGGCAAATCGATCCTCGCTGAAAGAATCAGGCCATCGTTGTTTTCAAACTCAATCTTTTTGAATTTCATATGCGCCTCTTCTTTGTCGAATTAAGGTTTAAGGCTCTAAAGTTCCGCCTCTGGCGGTTCTGGTGTCAGGTGTCAGGTTTCAGGGACGAACAGAAGGGCTGACACCTGACACCCGAAACCTGAAACCTTCTTGTATAATTTCCAATAAATTGCCTTGAGTTTTGTATTTTCCTTTTAGTCTAATTGCGGCACATAGTCCTGGATGGCCGGCGGCTTCAGGTGCGGGTCTTCGAGCATTTTTAAGGCGGCTTCGATAACTGCATGCTGCTTTGCCGGTTCATCAGGCGCATCCAGCGGGTAACCATGACGAAAGGGGACACACAGAGCACGCGGTGGAAGCACTTTTTCAGCCACATGGCGCAACAATTGAATGGTCACCGTAGAGATACCCTGACGCTCCAGTGCCCCGGCCACCAGACCCACGGTCTGGTTGCAAATAGGTCAGACCGGAATCAACAGCGCGACATCCACGCCATCGTCTTTGAACAGTTTGACGACTGCCGGAAGGGTTTTTTTGACCAGCCGTCCGGGCGCGGTAATAGAACCCATAAACGATAAATATCGGCTCGTCAATGAACCGATGCGACCCTTAATTACCAATTCCTGCATGCGCCGAATGGGAAAGGCCAGGTTTGGGTCTTGCCGTAATCCAGAATGGTCAAAGATTTTGCTGCGATGGGTGTCGATTAACTCGTTGGCGTTCATATCCGAAGGAATTTTACGAAAACTGTAATCTCCCCCTCGAATCGATTCGTCAAAAGGCGCTTGGCCATTCGTGATAAAGCCCGAACTGGATACCACAGCCAGGCGACAATCCTTGAGCGGTTTTTGCAAAGGTGCCCAGGGTACCGGGTCATTGCACCGCCAGGGGTAGGTTTTTAGAAACAGTCGATATCTTAACGGAAATTCTCTCAGTTGCCCCATTGATGCGTTCCTCTATTGATATAGATGAATTGGGTTTGGCGATAACACCAGATCTACAGAACCTGTATCGTTTCATTTTGACCTAGGTCAATTTTTTTAACAACCCATTAAGCTAATTTTATCCTAAAACAGTATGGCCTTCTCAATTGACATCACTACATGTCAAGCCATTAGCACTGCTTTTGGTCAGCAGTCAACTTTGA
Organism: Desulfobacterales bacterium; assembly: GCA_030066985.1. NCBI lineage: Bacteria > Pseudomonadati > Thermodesulfobacteriota > Desulfobacteria > Desulfobacterales > Desulfobacterales bacterium. Next base: position 104,439 of record JASJAN010000021.1, on the reverse strand, counting down.
TACCAAAATCACTGTTATTCATTTCCAAGATAGAAGGGTGGTGTTTTTAAACACAATGAATTTCATTCATTATATTAATGGCTTGACATTCAAAAACCCACCCGATAGAACATCAACCATCGATCAATTTTACCGCGCAGCATGATCTAAGCTGCGTGATCGAGCCCGCAGTTCAATAAAATCAAGGATCGCGGTCGCAATTGCTTTAGGTTGCTGTGATCTGCCAACCCATAACCCGTTTTCATTCTGGAAAAGGAGGGTTTACCATGATCGTTAAGAATATGAAAATGCTCATGATCTTATTATTGGGAATTTTTCTAATCCTGCCGGGAAGCGCGGCCCTGGCGGCCGAAAAGCCCATTATTGTTGGTGCGCCGCTTTCAACGGCCTTCCTATATGGATGGGGTCCTGAGAGAGCCTTTACCCTGGCGATTGAGGAAATCAACGCCGCCGGCGGTGTCAATGTGGGCGGCAAGAAACGACCGCTCAAACTGGAGGTGATTGATACCCGCGATTTGGAACCGGGTGTGCCGGTCAGCGAGGCCCTGCTGGCGGTTGAAAAGCTGATCCTGGATAAAAAAGCTGATTTTATAGTCGGCGGACCGGTTCGTTCCGAAGCCGCGCTGGCCGCGATGCCGCTTTTAAGCAAATATAAAAAGGTGTCGATCCTGACCACCGGTGTTTTAACGCCCAAATACCACGCAATGGTGGCCGAAAACTATGACAAATACAAGTATTGTTTCCGAATCCACGGTGAGGCCAAGAATTTGGTGGGCGAGATGTTTGCCAACTTTACCGAGCTGAAGGAAAAACACGGCTTCAACAACCTTTTTATCATCGCGCAGGATGTCTCCCATGCGCGCGGTGCGGCCAAAGTCATGAATGCCGTTGCCACTAAAAAAGGCTGGAATGTCACCGGTGTGGAAATTTACCCCACCGGTGCAACTGACTTTTCCATGGGATTGCTCAAGGCCAAAAACAGCAAAACGGAAATCATCAATATCTGGATGGATATGCCCGAAAGCGCCATTTTGCTCAAGCAATGGTATGAAATGAAAATTCCGGCCCTGCCGTTCGGCTCGACCCTGGCAGCTGCCGAGCAGCCCGGTTTCTGGAAAGCCACTGATGGCAAAGGCGAATATACCCTCTGTAACGTCGTCAATGCCGGCAACGCGCCTTCCGATGCTACGCCCTGGACCATGAAGTTCTACAACGCCTACGAAAAACGATGGGGCGTTGCGCCCGAGGGATTAGGCGGTTCCAGCAGCTATATGGCCATCTATGTATTGCGGGATGCCATCGAGCGCGCCGGCAGTCTCGATTCGGACAAGATTGTGACCGAGCTGGAAAAAACCGATGTGATGGGCGTTTACGGGCGCTTGAAATTCGATCCCAAAAGTCACCAGGTCATTCCGGCCAAAGATCCTGAAACCGGTGCGGTGGGCAGTATTCTGCAATGGCAGGACGGCAAACGGGTTGTAGTGTATCCCAAAAGTATTGCCAAGGGTTCCATTCAACTGCCGCCCTGGATGAAAAAATAATACCTAAAAATGTTGCCTGAAAAAATATTGCAAGGTTAAGAATAAAATCAACGATTGCACATTAATCACTATTTAAAGATGCAATAATATATCTGTTTTGCAAATTTAAGGCGCTGCTTGTGTGGCGCCTTAAATCCAATTCACGCCTGGTTTTTTCCTGTTAAAATCATGGAAATTGTAATTTACGGAACGATAAACAGCGTCTCGCTGGCGCTATTTGCCCTGGGATTTGCAATGGTGTACGGCGTCAGCCGCTTACCCAATTTTGCCCACGGCGCCCTGTACGTGACCAGCGGTTTCATTACCTGGACGTTTATCAACACGCTCAAGTTGAATTATCTGGTCAGTATCCTGCTGACCATGCTGAGCACGGGTATTATCGGTGCCCTGATCTACCAGTTCGTGCTGATCCGGATCCGGGGGATGGAAATATCGGAAATTATGGCGACCTATGCCATTGGGCTGGCCATTTTAGAGGGACTGCGCTGGGGCGGATTTAGGGGCCTGACTTACACCCTGCCGGCCTTTATCGAAGGCAGCACCGAAATTTTTGGCGTATCGGTGGATTACCAACGGTTGCTGGTTGTGGGCATCGGCGCAGCGGTGGTTGCGGTACTGTGGTTGTTTACCCATTATACTCGCGTCGGTCTGGCCCTGCGCGGAATGGCCCAGGACGAGCGGGCGGCCATGATGTTGGGTATCGACTCTGATGTGATGGCGCTGGCCGCCATGGGATTCGGCTCCATGCTGGCTGCCCTGGGGGCGGTTGTGCTGCTTCCGCTGGGAAATATTGTTGTCGAAGCGGGCTATAACGTTCTTATTTTAGCTATTGCAGTTTGCATTGTCGGCGGCTTAGGCAGCTGGATTGGAGCGGTGCTGGCGGCTTTTATCATCGGTTTTGCCCAAATTTTAACGGTTGTTTACCTGGGGGCCCATTATCAGATGGTGGTTGCCTTGCTGGCGATCATCATCACCCTGATTTTAAGACCCTCCGGGTTGTTTGGACTTCAGAAAGAGCTGGAAGAGCGCGTATGAATGCATCAAAGGAGCAGCGCCGTAAGGAACGCTTGGACAGGGGAATCAAGGTTCGATCCGAAGGCATCTATGCTTTGATGTCCTGGCGGGAGCTGTCATATCTGTTTCTACCCCGGGTCGCGCTGATTGGCGGCCTGTTGATTTTGCCGCTGGTGATGCCCTCCATGTATTGGCAACGGGTCATATCCATCGTCTGCATCTATGCCTTGCTGGCGTTGAGTTTTGATTTTCTGGCACATTACGTGGGTCTGGTCTCACTCGGTGGCGCGTTTTTTATCGGAACGGGCAGCTATATTGCCGCCATTCTCAACACGTCTTTTGGATTGCCGCCCATTTTCACCATTCCGATTGCCACTGTGCTGGGGGCAGTTATCTGCACCGTTCTTTTGCTACCATGTCTTCCTCTGCGGGGGGTTTATTTTGCCATTGTCACCCTGATGTATCCGTTGCTGTTAGCGCGGGTTATCGAAGCGCTGGATGTCCTGGGCGGAACCGATGGGATTGTGGGCATCGAAAGTTTTACGAACCGTTGGATGGAGCAATATTTTATTATCGTGATGGTGCTGGTATTGCTGTTCGGCACCCGAAGATTGGTCAACCAGGATATCGGCTTAGTGTTCAGGGCGGTTAAAGACAATGATCAGTCGGTTCGGGCGTCGGGAATGAGTGTCACCCGTTACAAGACCATAGCGGTATTTATTGCCTCCGGGATCGGATGTCTGGCGGGCGCTTATCTGGTTCATCTGTATATGTGGGCCGGCCTGTCGACGCTAGCGCTGGATTTTTCCATTTTGCCGATTGCCGCCACGGTCATCGGTGGCTCCGGGACCCTGGTGGGCCCGGTTCTGGGCGCCTTCATTCTGGTGCCGATTTCAGAGCTATTGCGAGCGTTTGGGACCCTGCGTATCGTATTTTATGCCCTGATTCTGCTGGCCTTCATTATTTTTCGCAGCGAAGGCATTATGGTGTATGGCCAGCGCAAATATCATCAATTCGAAAAGTGGATTAAAGTATGAACCCATCAACAACACCATTGCTGCAGATCGGTGAGGTGACCAAATCCTTCGGCGGTATTTTTGCGCTCAATGAGGTCAGTTTCGATCTGCACGAAGGCGAAATTTTAGGGATTATCGGCCCCAATGGATCCGGCAAGACCACCCTGGTGAATTGCATTACCGGTTTTATTGAACTGACTGCCGGTGAAGTTCTTTACCGGGGAAAAAAAATATCCGGCAAACCACCCCATAAAATAGCTGATATGGGCATCACCCGCACATTTCAGATCATGCGCCCGTATTACAGCCTGCCGGCCTATAAGAACTTGGTGATTCCGCTATTTTCTCCGCGGGCTAAACGCACCGGTGGTTGGAGGGGCGGCGGCAAGCTCGGGGACCGAAACACGGTCAGCATCGACATTCTGGAAGAATTGGGCTTTGAGCGCGAATCTTTTGTGCCTTACAAAAAGGCCTCCAATTTACCGACCGGCTATCTTAAGCGTCTGGAGCTGGCCCGCTGCCTAGCCTTGAATCCGGAAGTGATCATCTGCGATGAGGTTTTCTCAGGGCTGAGTATGAGTGAGATTGCCAGCATGGTGCCATTGGTGGAGCGTTTGCAGATGGAAGGCATCACCCTGATTATGATCGAACACCGGCTCAGAGAGCTGTTTCAGGTGGCCAATCGGATTATGGTGCTCAATTTTGGTGAAAAGCTCATCGAAGGCACAGCTGAGGAAGTCATGGCAGACGAAAAAGTAAAAGAGGCTTATTTTGGATCCGAGGAGGTTGAGGAGGTCATGGCGCATGCTTGAGGCGAATCGGCTGATGGTGTTTTACGAAAACATGCTGGCCCTCAACAATGTCAGCATTCGGTGTGGCGACAATCAAATCGTGGGTGTTTTTGGCGCCAACAGCGCCGGTAAATCAACCCTGATGTACACCCTGTCGGGTATCATGGAAGATATCCGCAAAAAGGAGGAAATGGCCGGTGGTGAGCGCATCAGTGTTCTGGGCGACATTACCTATTTGGGCGAAAATATCACGGATCTGAAACCCAGCAAGAGAGCGAAAAAAGGTATCGTACTTTGCCCGGAAAGACGCCGAATTTTCAAGGAGTGCACGGTCCTGGATAATTTGCGGATTGGAGGCTATCTGGCAACACCCGCTCAAGCCAAAGAGACGTTGGAATATGTGTTTAGAGTCTTTCCGGCACTTGAAAAATTACAAAAACGAATTGGCGGTTTTTTAAGCGGGGGCGAACAACAAATGCTGGCCATCGGCAGAGCGTTGATGGCGCAGCCAAAACTGCTGCTGCTCGATGAACCGCTTTTGGGACTGAGTCCCTTGATTCAGGCGGTCCTGGTGCGGGCCACCAAAGAAATCCGCGATGAAATGGGCATTTCGATTATTGTGACCGAACAGTATGCGCGACCTGTTTTGCCGATCGTGGATTACGCCTTTATACTGGAAAACGGCGCCGCGGTTCTGGAAGGCACCCGCGAGGAGTTGATGAATAACCCGGATGTTAGGTCTGCCTATTTTGGCATCTAAAAAAGTTAGCTCAAAAATGCATCTAATCCGCCGGAGGCGGACCCATGGACGTTACCTACTATTTTTGAGCTAACTTTAACATAAATTAATTTGGAGTGCTCTAATAGAATGAGTCAGACGACAACAAATTTAGAGAAAGAATTAACCTTTACACGCTTTGATCAGATGAGTGAGCGCTATCCAGATAACACTGCTGTTATTTATCTGGGACAGCAGTTTTCATTTTCCAGAATTAGGGACCTCAGTGAACGCTTTGCCGGCGCTTTGCAGGATTTAGGCGTTAAAAAAGGCGACCGGGTGATGATCTACATTCCCAATTGCATTCAATGGGTCATCGCCTTTTTAGGGATTCAAAAAATGGGGGCTGTGCTTGTGCCCGTGTCCCCCATTTATACATCCCATGAACTTGATTATATGATTAAGGACTCCGGGGCCGAAACCATCATCTGCCAGGACACTAATTTTTGTTATGCCAGCGATGTTTTTGCTGAATCCGGGCTCAAACGCATTATTGTCACCAACCTGGTGGACCTTTTGCCTTTTTGGAAACGGTATCTGGGCTTTCTTTTTGACAAAATACCCAATGGCAAAGTCGAGCGGACAGAGGGCGTATTCGAATTTAAGAAATTGCTCACTCACTCACCAAAGTCATCACAAATTGAGATCGATCCCTGGAAGGACCTGGCATATATATTATATACCGGTGGTACGACCGGCTTTCCAAAGGGGGTTCCCGGCAATCACATTGGTATGGTCTCCTATGTGAATGATATCACCGATGACGTGGCTGCCGGCCATCTCAAAGAAGGCGAAGATGTGTATATCGCCATTAACCCGCTGTTTCACATTATGGCCTTGGGTTTATTTATAGCGGTGGGGCTTAACAAGGGCAATACCGCTGTATTGATGCCGATGCCCCAGGTTGATGCCATTCTTGAAACCATCCAGCGCAACCGGGTACGCTGGTTTCTGGGGGTACCAGCCCTGTACCGCATGATCCTAGAAAACGATCGTCTGGAAAAATATGACCTCAGCACTTTGCGTTACTGTTATTGCGGTGGCGATGTGTTGCCGATTGAAGTGTTTAACCGCTGGCAGGAGCATCTGGGCATTCCCATTTATCAGGTTTATGGCTCCACCGAAGCCGGCCACGTAACTTACAGCCGGATTAATGAAGACCCCAAGCCCACGACACTGGGGCTTCCGCTGAAAAGCAGGGAATGCATTGTGGTTGATCCCGATACACTTGATCCGGTTGCAATCGGAGAAATCGGCGAGCTGCTGGTCACATCCCCCTATACCCTCAAGGAATACTGGAACAAACCGGAAGAAACCCGGCAGGCCTATATCGAACTCAACAACAAAATCTACTACCGCATGGGCGATTATGTGCGCCAGGATGAGGATGGCGAAATCATATATGTGGAGCGTTCAGCCGATATTATCAAACACAAGGCTTTCCGCATATCGGCCTCGGAGGTTGAAGCGGTGCTGCAGGACCATCCCACGGTCATTGGTGCCTGCGTGGTCGGTGTTCCCGATGAGAAAGTTGGTGAGCGGGTCAAGGCCATCGTCGTGATGAAAGAAGATGCCCGCGGCGTTGGGGGTGCGGAACTGCAGCAATGGTGCCGCGACCGTCTAGCGCCGTATAAAGTCCCCGGATACATTGAATTTCGCGATATGCTACCCAAATCCAAAGTGGGCAAGCTGCTGCGGCGCGAAATCCGGGACGAAGAACGCCGTCGGATATCCAAGGACAAAACCGCGTCCTAAGGTCGGTGCCGCCTTATGACCGGGCCCCATGCCGGCAGCCCTGTACCCTAAAACTGCATTATTCAGAGGCGCTAAATCCCTCGTAATGAACCTTTGGCTCAGGGCGGGGCGGCGCCTTTACCTCTCCTTTGGGTTTTCCAATCGGAATGATCGCTGCAATTTCGAGATTTTGCGGGATGTTTAAAACCGGTTGCATTTTATCAGGATCAAACCAGGTAAAAAATAACGACCCCAATCCATATTCCGCAGCGGCCAGCATCATGTTTTGAACGCAGGCTGAAACTGCCTGTATGGCGCCGTATTTCTGATTAAAAAAGTCTCCTAATCCCTTTTTCGTCGGATCAAAAACCACAACAATTAGCACGGGCGCCTGTTCCAAAAAATCCATTGGGTATTTGGCTGCAAACCCCGGTCCGCCACCATCTAAAACAGCCTGTTTGGCTGCTTCGGAAACCTCTTTGATTTTTGCTTTAACACCGGGATCGGTGACGACAATATATTCCCAGGGCAGGGCGTGCAGAGGGCTTGGCGCCCATTGACCGGCTTCCATGATGGCGGCCAGTTGTTCCTGGGGGACCGGATCCGGTTCAAATGCACGGCAACTTCTGCGGGATTTAATCACTTCCATAAATTCCATTGTGGTTTTCCTCCTTTAAAATTCAAGTTTTAGCTTTTCATTGATCTCTTCCGGAAAAGCCATACAGATGCCTTCGTTGTATAGATTACGCAATGCGCCGACATCGGGGGTTCCCAAGGCTTGGTTGAAAAAGGTGCGTGGTGAAAACACCAAATGAAAACGGGCATGTTCATTCCCCTGGGCGCCGGGGAAAAAATTCATATTAAAATTGTAAACACCCATTTGATCGTAGGCGATCATCAGCTTTGTCAGCCCGTGTGCCAGGTTTTCAATATCTTCAGCGGTCAAATCCAGGGTACAGTTGGCCGAGTCGACAACCGCGATGACATCTCCGGCGACCCCCAATGGTGCAAATACGGTCAGCCAGCTGCTGCGGCCAATTTGTCCCAGAAAGCGTTGGCCATCTGTTTCCTCCGTTTTTACCAGATCATCCCAGTAATTGGTTCCCTGCTGCTGGAAATACGTTCTGGCGCAGGCCAGCTCCTCGTGCAACAGATGGGGCGCGTAGGCAGAGGCAAAGACCTGCAGGTGCGGGTGAATGAGCGAACTGCCGGAAGCGGGCATATAATTCCAGTTAATTAGGTGGTATACGGATTCGGGATGGTTGATTTCATCTACCCGCTGAAAAAACTGTATTGCCAGGCGAAAGGCATCCACAATGTGACCGGAGGTGATGTCGGTCATGGGAATAAAGTGCTGGCCGCTGAAGGTGGCGCAGGCGCCCAGGCTGTCATAGGGAGCAATGTTGGGAAACAGAACTTTGTCGTCTAACACCATACGACCTTCGGGTATGATATCCTCCGGGAAACAGGGGGTGACCTTCATGACCTTATCCGGGCAAAAGGGGCAGAATTCCTGGGTGCCGGCCACCAGTTGATCGAAATCCGGTTTTTCCCATTTTAGGGGCATGAAGTGACAGATACGCGAGGTCCTGCCAGTCAGCGGGTCTTTGCGGATTTCACTGGGAATCGTGCGGCGCTGCATGTTGTTATTCGGATCGAGTATAACAGTTTCGCGTTCAATAGCTTCAAACTTCATACTGCCTCCTTGTGTTATGTGTGTCCTGGGGGTAAGTTAGCCAGAAAAAACGCCAAGATCAATACCTACTTTTTCTATCGGGTTCATAGGTTCAGGGTTCAAAGGTTCAAAATTAAGAGGTTCAAGGTTCTGGGTTTCGCATTTTTGGCATCTGGCTACCGGTCTCTGGCTGCTGCCAAATATCTACCACTCAGCGGCTTCTTGCCAGCAGCCAAATGCCAGTGCCAGTTAACATTAACAGGTAGCCAGTGAACTATAAGGTGCAATCAGGTGGTACGTATTACTAACCTCTGACCCATATTGGACACATTAAGCCGCAAAACGATCCGGCGTCGCTCCATCGAGCTTTGCCGGCCAAGCAGGTCAGGCCGTAAAGCAGCACGTCAGAACCTCCAAACTGCACACCAGGCCGGAAAACGACATGTTACAAAAATTATACGGTGGCAGTCGCTAACTGCCGGCCGGGCGCTAACCTCTGAACCCCTGAACCCAGAACCCGGAACCCTGAAGCTTTAGCTTCAGTAGAACATCTCAGTGTATACCAGAGAATCGGGGAAGCGCTCATCGATGATCAGGGTGGCATCTCTGATCATTTCATGCCGACCGCAAAGGTAAAAATCATAGGCACCGGAAGCCAAATGCTGTTCAAGATATTCAGTGACCTTTCCTTTAAACGCATTTTGCGGTAGTTGAGCGGTTTCCGTCAGGCAGGGAACATAGGTGCGGGCATTTTGTTGAAACTGATTCGCATAATAGAGATCTTCCGTTAAATGGACACCATGCAGAAGCGTAAAGTCTGATATACCTGAACGAGACATTGAGCAAAATGGTGCAATGCCGGTGCCGGTTGCCACAAACACCGCCGGTCGAGAAGAGGATTTGAAACTAAAATAACCGTGGGGGCCATTAACAGAAAGAGGAGTCCCGATATCAGCGACGCTGAGAAGCGTGGATAATTTACCGCCGGCTACGCTGCGGATACAAAATATCAGCTCAGGCTCATTTGCTGCCGATGCGATGGAGTAATCTCTTGCATGCCCACCCAAGCTCAAACTGATGCGCTGGCCCGGCTCAAATTCAAACCCGGGCGGCTTGCTGATTATGATTTCAAATGTTTTCGCCGAAATCCAATGACGTTTCAGCAGGACAGCAGAATGGGTTGCTACATGGGTTTTCAAATTGGAAATGACCTCAGGGTTTCCAGGGTTTATCTGCAACACCATGAAGGTGATTGCAATGACGGGCCAACACAAACAAATAATCCGACAGGCGATTTAAAAAAACCAAGACGCGTTGATAGGGCGCGTCAGTTTTTGCCTTTGCGTGCTGGCCCATAAGCGCTATTGCTTTGCGTTCACAGCGGCGGCAAACCGTCCGTGCGACATGGGACCAGGCAGCAGTGATATGGCCGCCCGGCAGTATAAATGCCTTTAGCTCCGGCAGTTCTTTTTGGTAGCGGTCAATGGCTTCTTCTAAAAAAACAATTTGCTCCGCCGTTATTTCTTCAAGGGAATCAATCGCGGCAGAGCCCGGGCGGGTGGCAAGCCAGGACCCAGCCTGAAGAAGGTCTGATTGGATTTGCTGCAGTTCAACAACCAGTTTTTCTTCTGCGGAAAGGTGGGCTGCCAGGGCACCCAGGATTGAGTTGAGCTCATCCAGATCACCGTAAGCGTCGATTTGGTCATCAGCTTTTGATATGCGTTCGCCGCTGAATAAACTGGTTTTGCCTTTGTCGCCGGTTCCGGTGTAAATCTTCGTCATGATTTAAATTAAAGCTTCTAATGCATTGAGGGTATGTTCCGGTTCGGGCCTTACCCGGTAGTCCGTATCTGTTTCTGCGTATCGTATAACCGCTTGTCGGTCAATAATGAATCGAGCCGCCAGGGGCAGTGTCCAGGATTCGTCTGCGTTGTATCGCGGCAGGTCGATGCCGAACTGCAAATAAATGCTTCTCAAATATTCGGGCACGCTATGCACCAGCCCGAATTGACCGGCAACCTGATTGCCCGGATCGCCGAGAATCTCAAATGTCAGCTTTTTAGATTTTTTCAAGGTGCGGCTGAATTTGATGATCTGGGGAGAAATGGCAATTAGTTCAGCCCCCAGGGCATTGAACTTTTCCAAGTGGCTTTGCAGAGCCTCCAGCTCAATATTGCAGTACGGTCACCAGCGGCCACGGTAAAAAGTCAGCACCATTAACCGTTGCGACAGGATATCCTCTGATCGTACCATTTGGCCTTCAGCGTTTTCCAGTTCAAAATGAGGTGCTTTATTGCCTGATTTTAAGGTGTGTTCCAGGATCTTGGAGTTTCTTAGCTCTTCAGCCGCCTGCTGCATGGTCTTTTGCACATCGGCCGGCGCTGTTTTCTTGAAATTGACTTTATATTCATCAAGCTTTGCTTGTAGGCTCATCTGAGATCTCCCTTTTATCTGAAAATGTAGTCGCTTTCCTTAAAATAGACTGTCCAAAAAACTATGCACGACCCATCTTAAGTCAATAGCTTCGCGTTGCGGAAATGTAGGATCTCTGCAATCGCAGATACCGTAAACGCTGCGGTGTGCGGCCGTCAAATGCCAGAAAACAGAGAACTGAAGGCAGAGGATCGAAAAAAAGATCAAAGGGTAGGGGGTATAGAGGCCACTCCGCGGTAGGCGATCAATGACCAGCACGCAAACTAAGCAATGGCATGTGATTGAATATGAAAGTTACCAATTTGTTGAGGGTGCAAAAATATGGATACGGCAAAGATATCTCAATCCTTAATCGTATTTCCAACATGCGAAGGATCATCTGATATCCAAACATTCGGCTTTATTGGGGTTGCATCTAGCGCTTGCAATTCGCTGTAAATTTCCATGCAAGAAAGCCAGGTAGTACATGAATCTGCCCTGGCCGAAATGATAGATCCAAATGGGGCCAAAATCCTGTCGATAAGCTACCTTTATTGGCTCTCCGCATCGGCGCTGCACATCAGTATCTGAATCGCCACGCGCAACGATACCTCCCGGGCATCTGAGTGTCGACTGATCCCGCAGGTTCATGATGTCAAATCCATGGGAATTGTTTGCCGTCAGAATCAGCGATGCCTGGATGGCGGCTATGGCTAACATTTTTTTCATTGCGCAAACTCCATTTTGTATCCGTTCATTTCATTTAAGCACAGAATAGATGGATCTGCAAACTCCGGTTGGCTTCGTTATGTTAAGGCTTACCAGATTCAAACTTTGTCCAAAGTCAAGGTACTGTCACAGGCCGATGTCAATCAATTAAATCTCAAACCCAAACGCCTAAAGCGCTGTCTCAGCATCCAAAATGGTTTTCATCGTAGGACCATCGATGTTGCCGCCGCTGATGATGACACCCAAGCGGCCTTGCGGCACCACGCTGGCGCTTAACAGCGCTGCGACACCTAAAGCGCCCGAGGGCTCAACAACCAGCTTCATGCGGTAAAATAAAAACTGTACCGCTTCGATAATTGCCGCTTCCGAGACGGTTTTCATATCATCCACATATTTGAGTATCAGCGGAAAGGTGACATTTTCTCCCAGCGAAGGCGTGCGGGTCCCATCCGCGATGGTGGGCGGATTTTTAACACGGTGAAGTTTTCCGGTCTGAAAGGAGCGGGTGGCGTCATCAGCCAATTGCGGTTCGATACCGATGACCCTGCAAGCGGGATTCATTCCTTTCGCCGCGATGGCTGAGCCACTCAGCAAACCGCCACCGCCGCACGGCACCAGCAGCATATCCAGCGACTCGACCTGATCGAAAAATTCGAGCGCCGCAGTTCCCTGGCCGGCAACGATATCAATATGGTCATAGGGCGGTATCAAAATATAACCGTGCTGTTGTTTGAGACCCAGCGAGATCTCTTCGCGGGTGGTTTTAGCGGGATCGTATTCAACAATGTCTGCCCCGTATGCTTCGGTGGCAGCCCGTTTGGTGGCCGGTGCATCCTGCGGCATGACAATGGTGGTTTTGACACCCAAAAGGTTGCCAACCAGCGCAATCGCCTGGGCGTGATTACCAGATGAATGCGTAATAACACCTCGCCGGCGCTCTTCTTCGGAAAGGCGTGACATGGCGTTATAAGCGCCTCTAAATTTGAATGCCCCGACACGTTGATAATTTTCGCATTTAAGGTAAACCTTAGCGCCCACTTTTCGATCGAGCGTTTGTGAGGTCATTATTGGGGTCATATGGGCTTGTCCGTCCAGCCGCTTTTTTGCATCCTGAATGCGATCAAATACATTGTCTGGTGGGTTGGGCATTACGTTTTTCCTGGTCTGAGTTTAAGCTGAAGGCAACGTTTTATGGGAATATTCTAAGCCCCAACCGCATTCGGCCCGGTTTTGCTTCACCATTGGGTGGGGGGGATTGTCTCCCAGGGATAGCTGTCTTTGACAACCGGGGTCCAGTATAAATTTCCTGAATGACGCCAAGGGTCCAACAAGATCCCTCTGGTAAAAGGTTGCCCCGCAACGCTGATGACAACGCAGTTATGCTCACGCAGGTTACTGCCGCGATAGGCGACTGCCCAGTGGAGTTGAAAGCTTTTTAATTCCAGCGCTTGGAGGCGTTTCATCAGATCCTCCGTCCACTGATAGCACAACCCACGTTCTTTAATGCCCATTACGACCAGCAAATTATGGGCCACCGCCGGACGAACCAGCTGGTATTCTTCAGCCAGTATAGCGGATTCACGAATCGCCGTTTCGGCCACCCGTCTTGACTCCAACGGGTCAACCTCAGGACCCAGCGCATTCAATTCCCATTCAAGCCGTCTTACATTTTGCCAGTATGTCTGCGCTTTAGATTGCGCTTCCACTGAAGTGGGATCTGCTGACATTTTACCCGGATAATACACATTAGCTGTGGCACAACCCAGCAAGCCGGTAAGCAAACAAACTGCGGCGATATATTTAAGACTGCAATTCATAAGATTTATCTTAATTCTGGAGCAATGGAGTACTGGAGTGGTGCTCAAAAATATCAATACGCCAACACTCCATCTATTTTTTTAAACCGATCTTTATTCCCATTGCCGAGAGCTGTTTTTCCATCAACGGTTCCCATCCGCGATTTGCTTGGGGATTAGCGGGGCTCGGATGGGCAATCATGCCGATTTTGATATCATGTTGATCCAGCACAGTTCTGGCGCGTTTTTCTGCGAATTTACCGACGCCGATGACATAACGCGGCTTAAAAAAGTCGATGGTGCGGCGCAGTGCTTGGTCGCAAATATCCAGCAGCGGCTTGCGTTCGGCGACACGAATTTGGTCCGGTGTTCGGTTCCGCCCACTGTTTTCAATGAAAATCAGAGGACAGTAATTGGCTACGAAAAAGCGCTTGAAAAATCGATCTGGTGTGCGAAATTTTTTTTGGGCCCATCCCCACAGCCGTTGCCCGCTGACCTCTCTTTTTTTGCAGGCAAATCCTAAAACAGGCCGCTTCGGATGCGTTTTTGCAGGGGCTCCCACCTGCGCTTGAATTTTCATCCAGTTCCTAACCGCCTGAATTTCACCAAACGGAATACCGGTTTGAGCCATGCCCCACGGCCCCGGGTTCATCCCCAGGAACAATACCTCTTTCGGAGCAGAAGCAAATTTTTTGTGGTATTGCTTTAAGGAATCCCGGGCATATTCAAGTGGATTGTACACATGACTTATCGGTGGCCCGAACTTTAAAGGACGCAGCGCTTTGACCAAGTCGGTGGCAATGGTTTCAAGGTGATTCACATCATGGTTCATAGGACCAGCTTTTCAACATCTGATTGGCTAATGGGATTTTGATCATAAGGTAGGTCGATTTGAAGTGTTCGTCAAACACTTTGAGGTTTTCGACATTCATTAACGTGGCGATGGTTGCTCAGCGGTTATTTTTTCGCTTTTCACGACAGCCTTTAGCGGTCAAGCAATAAGAGGGCTGGTTGTCCGGGCCGCAAACAAAGGATCCATCCATCGGCTCCAATAAACCTTCGGTAACCAGATTATCCAGATCTTTTCTGTTGCCCAGGTGATTTCCCGGATAGTAAACCCCCTTTTGCATTTTGACCAAAATCTCTTGCTTCATCATTCTCCTCTCAGGTTATTGAGCGCTACCATGTTGGATGCTGGCATCAATCTACTTTTCAAAGATGCTTTTTCATGCATACGGCAGTTTGCGGGCACAAGTCCTTGAATTCAGCTGTCGACTGCAAGGCAGCAGGAGCAGAAACTCGATCGATCTGGTGATACCCCTTTGCAGTGAAAAAAGCCTCAGCTGTTAATGTCAGCAAGTAGAGCGTATTAATTTTTTGCAGCCGGGCATACGCCTCTATTTTGCTGACCAATTGGGTTGCCAGCCCCTGCTGACGATGGGCATGCATAACGGCCAGGGATCGCAGCAGTCCGACATGGCCTTTAATTTCAAGGCCCACGACACCGTTTAACGTCAGCTCTGTGTTATCTTGCACCATCAAAAAATGCTGCAGCTGTGTCGGTTTTATATCCCGGTGCTCAAGGCCGCAGGCCGCCAAGACCTGTTTGATTCGTTCTTCATCTTTGGCGGTTGCAAAGGCAAATTCCATTGAAACAAGTATTGATTTTGAAATTGAATACGCCGCGCTATACTGAGCACTTATGGTTTCATTTTATATATGTAGATGGGGTCATTATATAATATGTGCTTTAATTTTATGACCTGGCTGGGGACGATTCCTGGTAGGGCAAAATTGCTCGATACAACCACAGCGCCCGGTTTCAGACCGGCAACGAGCTTGGCAGCCAACTTTTTCATTACATCCGGATAAAGATAGCAAAAAACCACATCTGCTTCAGACAAATCGGCTTCCCAGAAATTTTGACGCCTGATGTTAATTTTATGAGACCCGAAAGAATATATTCGAGCCTTCAGGCAGGCCAGCGGATTGATTTCATATCCGACTGTACGAACCCCATATCGCTTTTGAACTTCCCTCAACACGCGTCCGTCACCGCACCCCAGATCGACCAGCATTTGATCAGCTTTCATGGGAACGGCATCAATAAAGGCTTTGATTTTTGCCCGAGATGTTGAGACGTAAAGCGCGCCCTGGGTGATGGGTAAAACCAAGGCGATGCTAAAGGTGTAAATGATTTTCAGGGCAAACAGGCTTCCGACCAAAATGATGAATATCCAGATCCAAGTGGCCATGTTACCCTCTGGTGGTTGATAAAAAAAGAACAGCAGCCGTATCTGAATCATATTGATCTGGGCGTGTCAAGTCATAATCTAGTCATTTTTGGAAGCCCAACCCTGTAAAATCAACCCTTCACGAGGATTGTCATTTCTTAATTGTTTGTATTATCAAAGATTTCTCAACATGCATATCATTCCAGGTGAGCCGATTTCATCCTCAAAGTCCGGATGACATTTGTGCGCCACAATTTTAAATCCATGCTTTTCGTAGGCGCGCTGAGCAGGACGATTTCCGATGTATAAGTTGATTTGGGCCCTCTGAAAACCCTTCTGACGACCTTTTTCAAGAATTACCGTCAGCAAACGGTCAGCCAATCCCTTGCGGCGATACGCAGGCAACGTGGCCACACTATCAATGATCCAGGCCCCTTTGACGTTATCAGGTATACAACAAAGTACCCGCTCTGCACGGTTGTTGGCTTCTGGGCTTGGACCAAGATACCCGAGTTTTCTAAAAACTTCCGGCATAGCCTTTTGAAGTGCTATGTATCCTAATCGACTCGGATCGTATCCACCTAACCCTGCTGCTGGTTTGCCATCGGATTCCGCTATCAGGTAGCATGAATGATGAAAGAGATGCGGTGTAGTGGTTACCGCCAGGTGTTTAAGAAATATTAGGCACTCTTGTTCTGTGCCGCCTAATATGACCTCCCAGATTCCCCTGGTGACGTGGGCCCTTCCCGCGATGATCATGAGCCAGGCCAGAAAATCAGCGTCTTCAGCCCGGGCCTGTCTGATGTGAATACCCATTATCGTCCTTGTTATGCGCTTTGAGAATCAAAGACTAAAATGATGAGTGTCAAATGTTTTTTGGGAAAGTAAAGCTCTGCATCGGAATTGAATAGCTTCTCTATTTTGTTCAAATTGTGCTAATCGGAAATATCAAAAAATCTTCGAGGAAAGATGGCGATGGCATTGTTCGCCTCCATTTGATGGCAAGGGTCATCCCAATAGGCAATCATTATCCAGCTCTGACACCATTCGGAACCGGTCTCTCCGGAACTGCCATGACCGGCGTAATGTCGTCGGCATAACCCAGATCAAACAACATACCCTCTGACACTTCGCCCATCATTTCGCGCGGTTCAAGATTTACTACAAATAGTGCCTGCAGACCGACAATTTCTGCTGGATCCGCTCGCTCTGTCTTAATACCGGCCAGGATATGACGGTGATGGTCGCCAAAATTTACACGCAATTTGACCAATTTGTCGGCTTGTTCAACCGGTTCCACCTTTTCGACGGTCCCGATGCGAATGTCAATCTTCTCAAATTCCTTAAAGGTAATGGTCGGTTTGATTGGTGCCACCTCTATTGTTTCCATTTGCATGCCTTCCATTTTTTAAGTCAATTCAATTTATGACCTCAAAATTTACAAGCTTTCAGGTGTCAATGTTCAAAAGTTCCGCCAGATGCGGTTCAGGTGTCAGGTTTCATGTGTCAGAAAAAAGATGCCATGCAAAGATGATTTTCATCAAATTCGTAGTCCTGACACCTGACACCTGAACACTGAAACCCTAGATTTAAACCACAACACTCACAAGCGCCGCCACACCAAAGGCCAGAATAATGACCCCGGAAATCCTGTTGACCAACGCCAGCTTGCCCTCGCTGATTTTATGGCGAAAAATGGCGGTTGCACCGCTCAACAGCAACCACCAGGTCGCTGAGCCGATAAAGACGCCGATGACCATCAGACCCGCTGCGGCATAGTGGATGGATTCGCTGACAACCCCCATCCCGGCAAATACGCCCGCGAAAAAAAGGATGGTCATTGGATTGGTAAGGGTTAAGAAAAAAGTGGTGCCATAGGATGAAAGCGCATTGCTATCTTTTACTAAAAGGCTCTGCGAAGACGGTTTGCTTGCAAAAGCACGTATTCCCAGATAGCAAAGAAAAAGGCCACCGATGATTCGAAACCAAATAGATTGATCCACCAAAAAATCAGAAATAAAAGTTAAACCAAACGCGGCAATGAAACCATAAACTGCGTCAGCGGTGGCGGCCCCCAACCCGGTGACCAGTCCTTGGAAATTGCCGTTTGATAATGTGCGCTGGATGCACAGGATCCCAATGGGCCCCACCGGTGCGGCAATTGAAAAACCGATAATCATGCCCTTGATAAATAAGCCCCATTCCATCATTTTTTATCGACTTCCACCACTGACACACTCGGGTTTTCGTTGACAAGCAACTGAAAGACATCCGGGCGGGCGTAATGTCCTACCACGTCGAAATCAAATTTGCTGCGGGCAATGGCGCCTAAATCCAGATTGGCATACAGGAAGCCTTCTTGATCATACATCGGGCCAGCCAAAACTTTTCCCAGAGGCGAAATTATGACGCTGCCGCCGCGGCACATGATCTCAGGCTGCTCGTCCAATTCCTTTAAGTCTTTCAAATCATCCGGATACATATCCTTGGTCATATACTGGTTGCATCCCAATACGAAACAGCGTCCTTCACATGCAATGTGACGTAGTGTGGCCTGCCAGGTATCTCTGGCATCGGCTGTGGGCGCTAGGTAAATATCCACGCCCTTGTTATACATGGCCATACGGGCCAGCGGCATATAATTTTCCCAGCAGATCAACCCGCCAATGTTGCCGATATCAGTCTGAATAACGGTGAGCGTGCTGCCATCGCCTTCACCCCAAATCAGTCGCTCTCCGGCGGTGGGTTTCAGTTTTTGATGTTTGCCCAGCAACCGGCCATCGGGTCCGAAATACAAAAGTGTGCAATACAGGGTGCCGCTGCTGCGCTGCATGTCTCGCTCGATAATACCCATCGCCAGATAGACGTTGGCCTTTTTGGCCGCTTCTGCCAATTTTTGCGTTGTGGGGCCAGGGACTTCCACTGTGTTTTCCCAGTAGCGTTGCCAGATCCTACGTCCCACCGGGCTGCGGCTACCCACTACCGTGCCAAACGCCAAACCCCTTGGGTAAGCCGGGATATATGCTTCAGGAAACAAAATAAGTTGGGCACCCTGTGCAGCTGCCTGTTCGATCAACGCACAGGCTTTGTCCACAGTAGCTTCGCGATTAAACAGTATGGGCGCTGCCTGTACGACAGCCGCCTTTACATCTTGATTTTTTGTGGCCATTTTACCTCGCGTTTCTGCCATGCGATATGGTGCTGATAAAAAGATCTGCACAGGCTATTCGATTTCTTTAGAGATCACACTCAAATCATTGCGATAATCCCAGCCCATTTTTTTCCAGAATCGAATACCGCTGTCGTTGGTGTTGAATATAAACAGGTGGCATTTTTGAATTCCGATTGATTTAAGCCCCGACAAACATTTTTCAATAAGTGATCGGCCGATGCCCTGATTCCTGCAATCGTGGCGCACGGCAAGGTGGTGAAGATAACCCCGGCGACCATCGTGCCCGCACAGCACCGCTCCGATGACCGCATTCGCGTTTTTGGCCACAAAGCTTAAAGCAGGATTGCGATTTAGATAGGCATTTAGATTTTCTTTTGAGTCTGCGTCACTCAGGCCGATGCCTTTGCAGCGCTTCCAAAGCATCAAGACCTGATTATAATCTGCGATTGAAAATTCAGAGATATTGATCTGCATAGGGGGCAGCCTGTTTTCTGGATTATCAAGTCAGCCTTTGAAAAGATGGGCTGCTGTATGATGGGTGCTAAATTAGATAAATTTAGGTGTTTCTGTGATTAGATGCAAGCGCTTTTAGGACTTTACATATCGGGGGTAGGTGCGCTTGGCATTTTCTGCTGCTTTCAGGTCAATGCTCATGGTTAAAAATGGCGTCATTTTTGATGTAAGCCCTATGATTTCACCTTCTTCAGGCTCGATAATCCAGCCGGCACCGCCCCAATCAGGTCCATCTGTGCGGGATCCAGTATGATTTGAGGACAGGCAGTATGCGCCGGATACTATCGCTGCAGCTCGTCCGCCCGCGAGCCATTTATCGACTGAAGCCTTGGGAGTGGCCCGGGGGCAGACGATCAGATGAGCGCCCTGTTGCGCGTAATTCCTGGCATGTTTGTTAAACCACAGTTCGGTGCAGATGAGGAAGCCCACTGTGGCCTGTCCGCACTGCATCACGCTGAAATCGTCGTCACCCCGCTGATACCATGATGCTTCCCAGAAACCACGCTCATCGGGAAGGTAGGTTTTGCAATGGATGGGGCGATAACCTGCGGCAGCCTCCCAGCAGAAGCCTTCATTTAACCGACGGTTGTCTTTTACCACCGGCCGGGTGCCCAGAACGGCGGCCGGTGCCAGATCTTTAAGGCAAGTTATCCATTTATCGGTCGCCTCTATGGAAGCTTGCCAGCGTTTAGCGTCAACTTTTTTAGCAGACGCCAGCCAGGGATAGAAGGGCATTTCAGGGAGCAAAACCAATTCGCTGGCAGCAGATTTGACGTGGTCGACCAATGCGTTCCAATCTTGCTCAAAGCGGTCTGGCTGGTTGTGCATTTCACAGACCGTGACCCTCATGCCCCGGCTCCTCATTTATTCGTTAGCGCGTAAAGATATCAATCACATGGCCTTCGGAAGTTTCGCACAGGCCGTAGCCGCCACTTTTGAATCCCATCACTTTATCCGACAGCCTGAATTTACACCGCATTTCTGTACCGCGATCGCCGAACAAAAGTGCTTGTGCATTGCCGGGAAATTCATTTATGGCCGGGTATTCTTTGCCCGATGCCCCTACCATAGGTTCGCTAAGAAGCTTGCCCGAAAATTTCTCTCCGCCGGGCATGACAATATGAATTTTGGCGGATCCGAATTTTTCGTCTTCATATTCAAAAAAAACGCGCTTGCCCGAATAGCGATCGATACCTTTCATCGTTCCGGAACAAGATGCCGCGGCGATAACCAATGCAGTTATAAGAATGAAACCTAACTGCCTTTTCATTTTGCTATCCTTTCCTTATTAGGTGGGGAAGGGTACAATACCGGATTCATCTCCCAATTGACACCTTCGGGTGCGACAGTGGATTTGAGTGAGGTGTAATGGGCTTCAGGCTGAATCGGCGGATTTTTTGTATTGATATTGCTTATAAAGGATATATCCGCCCCATACAAGTGCGAATATCATCAAAACACAACCCAAAAGATGTGCCCAATATGCCAGCGTATGATCGTATTGAATCCAGCCCAATTTTTTAAGAATAAATTCCCAATCATGGAATCCGTATGGCGAGGTACGCCCGGTGTTACCGCCTAACAATGGCAAACTCAACGATCGTGCATCGTTGATATACGGAGCCAGATCTAGAAAATTTTCGCCAAACCACCACAAAGCAAAGGCAGCAGCAAAAGTATCACGGGTCTTGATTAAAAAAACCACCAGGCAAACGAGCGGTATCAGCAATTGGCCGAGGCTGCCGCCCAAAGAGGTCATAAATTCGCCAAAGGGTCGAAATATAAGGTGGCCGGCTTCGTGAAAAGGCAGATTGACCAGATGCCAGAAAGACGCCATAGCATAATGGTTTTTCATGGGGGTCAGAATAAATTTGATACTCCATATCAAAATGATGGCAAATACAAGGCTGCGGCCTATCAAAATAAGCGAATTGGTCTCAGGCTTCACATACAAAAATAGATTTTTTGCAAATTCCCAGCCAGCTTTGTTTTTTGGAACCGCGAGGGGCGTATGGGCAGTTTTCTGTGCCGGATGTTTTTTAACGTTGAGATATTTAGCAAAAATAACACAGCATTTTTGGCATTCAATGCCATCAAGGGTCTGTTCAAAACCGCATTTAGGGCAATTCATGAGCGTTTATCCTATTGAACGGCTAAAGACCAAAACATGCTGATTTGATTTATTCTAGTAAGAAAGGCAGCGCCCGGTATTGGGTCGCTGCCTTTGTAAGATTTTGGGTCACTGGGTGTTGGTTTAGCTGGATCGATGATCAATCCAGATAAAGTGTTTGTGTTTCGGGCACCGCGTTGCTTCGCGCTGGCCGTTTTGTTTTCTTTGCGTGTTCTTTTCTTTTTTTTCGTTCTTTTACGATAATAATTAACATGACGACAATCACGCCGATTTCTGAAAGCAGCAATAAACCCTGAGAGATAAGGTCCTTCATTACGATCTCCTGTAATTAAAACCCGAATCTTGCAAAATACAAGTATAACATAATATCGGTTAAATTTGGCGAAACTTTAGCATGAAGTCGGTTGATCCGCCAGGCTATTAAGTTTGATTTTTATTTAATTTAATATAGTTATATTATAAATTTAAACGAATTGTTTAATTAAATAGGTGAAAGGTAATTCCGGGTTCAAATTTTATCAAATAAATTTTACGCCAATTCCGTAGTTGTGCATGGCGTCTTCATTGGCAGCTTCTTTGCACCACCTGACAATAGAGCTGTAAGTTTTTGGAGCAGATTTAAAGGGTTGGGCGTCAAATTTAATTTTTATTTTCGTGCCGGGTTTGAAAGCAACTGCTGATTCCAATAGCATACCATCATTGCTGAAATCTTTTGTTTGGGCGTAGCTCAACGAACCAGAATTGACATCTTCTATGATGACAGTTGCCCGATGCATAAAGCGCTTATTTCTTCTAAAACCGGTTGCCGCACTGGTTTCAGCAAATGATGGTCGGCGCACACCGAATTTATCAGGTGTCAACATCTTCTCAGACGGCTGAGTTGATGGCGAATCTTTTGGTGATTTTTTCTGAACGCTGCCTTTGTTGCACTGCGGGCAACCGCGTCCTTTTATTCGTGCTTTGACTGTTTGCTCCCATTCATGTCCTTCTTCACAAATCCACCATACTTTTTTATTAAAGCCCGGTGGTAAATTCCGCAGATTTAAACCGCTATTTTTCGTTAGATGCCATTCTTTGATGAGATCGGTGTTGGCAAGCAGCATTTCGCTGTTATCCGCCGTTGTGGATTTGTGGCACGATGGGCAGTTAGTGCCGCGGTTTCGGCTGTATACGGTTGCCTGCCATTCATGGCCCCTGCTGCATATCCACCATATTTTTCGACCTGAGCCGGGAGTCACGTTTCGGGGATTTAATTCCCCGTTGCGAGTCGGATGCCATTCCTTGGCAAGGCCCGGATTGATGACGGCTAGATTATACTGTTCAGTTGCTTTTGGCATGTTAATTTAATTTAAGTATTTATTTCAATTAGTTATATAGATAATTGAATCCCAGCACTGAAATTTTTCACTTTTCTTAAGTACTATAATTCATAGAGGAAGGCTGATCAAATATCAACCTCTTTATTTAGAAAAAAAAGTCACAATGCGATGAATACTCAGCACCGGCGGTCAAAAATGAATGTAGCGCGATTAAAATCCTGACCTGTTTTAATGGTTTTACGAACAGGGGTGCATCCTGCGAACCAGCAGACAGGTCAAGAATCTATCTGTTTGCTGCAGCGCTTAATGGCTTGGGCTTGGGGTTTCGCTTTACGATGCCGATCACATTTGGCAGGGGCCATGGTAACGATCCCTTGTTGGCATCACTTGAGCCGACTTCATAACTACCAACGAATTCAAATTCTCTATCGGCGACTTTGATGTATAACTGAGCCTGGGGTCCGCCTTCGGTATACATGGCACGTGATATGTTAAGGGGAAGTGCTTTAAGGATATTTATCAGGTCATGGGTGCTATATAACGATCGCACATGAATGAATAAAACATTGTTCTGCGTATCGACACCAATAGCTGACGTGCTCCAGCGCCGGGGCTGCTGTTTCCAGACATTTTTACCAGTGCATGATATCATGCGGATACTTTGAATCAGGGTGGCATATTTTTTTTTCCAGAAATTGTAATCCTCACATTGGCGATCAATAATTTTTACTTCCGAAACGCCGCTATCCAGCCGGTCAAAGGCGAGGATCGTCATGTCCTTGGACAATCTAGGGTTATTGACATGCCCTTTTCTGCGCATTAAGGATACACTGGTTTTGTAATCGGTCTGATACATACTGGCATTGATCACAGCCGTCAGACCGTTTTGGCGGCACCATTGTTTAGGCGTAATTGGAGAGCCATTTTGGATAGCCGAGGTGTTGAGCAACCGCAACTGATAATAGGTCGGATCAATTCGCAACACCCTTACCAGTGAATCCCCGACTTCAGCCCGCAAGGGGGATAGAAAGGTGCCCAATTCTATGCCTTTATCAAGCTTCTGCCAGCCAATGGCTTGGCTGTTTTCGCCGGCTTGAGTGATCACTGCCGCCGCAGCGAATAGAATCAAAATGGTCAAAGAAATGGTTGGTAAACGAATCTTCATATCAAGTTTTGAAAACCGATGTGCGGTGTTTTTGAGACACCCTTATGGGGTGTTTGGCAGCCTGTGATACTCAAATCTTACACACAACCGTCACCCAAAGGCAAATTAAATCTTAAAGCGACATGGGGGACCCTTTTGGGGTAATGGAAGTTTGTTGAATAAGACTGAATCGCCTTGTGAAAAGGTTCGAGGTGAAAAGTATCCCTGAAGAATGACTGCACATACAAGCCGCTGAATCGTGCAACATTCAGGCATTCGTTTGGAAGCAAACCGGGGATGGTCGTCTGAGCATATCACTCAGTGACCATCCCCGGTATGTTGCGATCAGAGGATTTGGAGTTGAGAACGGTCTAATAACTACAAATACATTCGCAAACAGCAGCAGCGTCTAAGTTTATCCAAGCTCTGATGTGCAAAAGCCACAGCGGGTCGCCTTGATGGGTATTTCTGAAAAACAATGCGGGCAATCCTTGGTGGTAGGCTCCTCTGGCGGCGCTTCTTCTTCTCGTTTCAATTTATTGAGGCCTTTAATAACGATAAAAATAGCAAAAGCGACAATCAAAAAACTGATGATCGTATTAATGAACACACCATAATTAACGGTGACTGCACCTGCTTTCTGCGCTTCTGCCACTGTGGCAAACGGGCCGGCAACAGATCCCTGTTTGATGACGGCAAAGAGATTGGAAAAATCCACATTGCCCAGCAGCATGCCGATCGGCGGCATGAGAACGTCAGCAACCAGTGACTTGACAATCGTTCCAAAGGCAGCTCCAATGATAATGCCGACGGCCATGTCGACCACATTGCCCCGCATGGCAAATTCTTTAAATTCTTTAAACATCTTCCCCCTCCTTTCATAATGACCCGGATATCCGATTGAATAAAGGCCTGAAGATATGGCGTCAAGCCCATATGTCTTTTAGGATAACCGCTGGTCAGACATTTGCTGCACCCACCTGTCGTTCTTCTATTAAAATTTTGATATGTCTTTCGTCATGTGAAGGAATCATTAGCAACCACATCCGCAGCCGCAACCGCCAGTATGTGCAGTGGTTTCTGCCAGAGCCTTGACAACCTCTTTGCTATCGGCTGGTTGCACTTTTGCAATTTTTACTTTCAGAAAGAAACTTGCATTTTCTTCAAACAAATCATGAATCGGCAGAAAAAGATGCCCTGTATACTGATGGTGTTCTTCTCTGTTGAGGCGCAACTTAACGATGTCGCCCTCTTTTTTATGGATTAATTCATATTCAAAGGGGCACATACCGGATGGACCGATACCGAAGATAAACTCATATTGCAACGCGGTCGGGGTAAGGTCCATTCGTTCGGTGGTGGTGCCGGCTTCCATCTTTAGTGTCACTTTTTGTAGGTTTTCGATTTTGTTCATTTTTATCATCCTTTATTCAACAGTGAGGATATTTTTAAGGTTTTGGGTGTCAGGTTTCAGGTGTCAGTGCTCAGAAGACAAATGTCAGAAGACAGAAGACAGATAAAAAAATAGAAAAAGAAGCAGATATATTTCCTCTGTTTGCTGTTTGTTGACACCTGAAACCTGACACCTGAATCCGCCTGCGGCGGAACTCCTGGAGAAATTTCCGGCTGCTTAAAAAACTGTTATAAGCATTAAACGGCACCGATCTATGACATAAATCCTATTCCAAATGCTTAGGCGGTTTCCCAATTTTATCTCCCAGCGCGCGTTCTCTATTTTTAGCGATCTGAGCAGATATTTCAGTTATGGCATTTAGGATCCACATAGCGGTCTGAGAACCTCGGTTGTAATTGGCTTCTCCAAATGACTGGACACGGTTTTGCTTCTGCAAATTGTTGACTTGGGCAAATTCTTTGCTGGATTCAGGCTGATAGACCGCAAAAGTTCTACCACCGTAGCGGTTGATTAATGAGAAAACAGGAATATCGCTGGGGCCGTCGGCAATATAGACCATGTTTTGAAACGGCACGCGGCGATCCGCGTCGGGGATCATGGCATTTACATCAATATCTGGAATTTTATTGCTGCCTTTGTTGATTTCAAAAACGGCTCTGGTCTTGGTTGTATTGTCCAGTGCATACGCAATTTGTGAGAGCGTCCTGGGATCCTGCGAAGCGGTCTTTGAGGTGCTATCCAAATATCCGGGCGGCGGTGCGTCTTCCACAAATTCGCAACCCCAAACACCATCGACATACGGCGCAATTTTGCTGCCCAAGATCATTTGTCTTAAACCTGTTGAGACGATGTAATGTTCCACTTGAATATCGTGTTGCCGATATTCGGCGTTTGTTGCCACAAATTTTTTAATTTCCTCAAAAAATTGCGGCAGCCCCTGATAGAGTTCTATTTTATGGCCAAGCTGTCTTAGCCTGGCATTATTGAGTCCTTTAAACTTTCCCTCGCGGGTATAGGTTAATATATGATTTAAATACAGCGTGTCTGTAGAGATCAGATCTAGCCCATTTTTTTTGTATTGGCTGGGCAATTGTTCTACTTCTTTCCAGAAAGTTTTGGGGTCAATTCCATACCGTTCAAATATCGGTGCCTGCATGTAGCCAGGACTCAACGTTTTGTCAAAGTCCCAGATGCAGGCGATGATATTCTGCAGAAAAAGAGGTTGGGTCATATCTGATTTCCTGAATAAAAACGACTGTCTTGATTTTTAGTATAAATTGAATTTTGAATCAAATTATAAATTTTATAAACAAGGTTCCGGGGTTCAAGGTTTAGGGTTCAAAGGTTGGAGCAATATCAGAAAGCAATCAGATCATATTTCGAAAGAATGAACGCGCGGTGTGAAATCGGAACCTATTAATTTCAAAACCTTGAACATATAACCTCTGAACCCTGAACCCTGAACCTTTGAACCCAGAACCCTTACCGATGAAAGATATTTGCAGACCACGCATTTATTGGTATATACTAAACTAAAAAATAAAACCAATCCATCAAATAAACTGAAAGGCGTGGCTATGATTGAAAAAGTCATCATTATGGGGGCAGCCGGTCGAGATTTTCATAATTATAACGTCTACTTTAAAGACAATTCACGTTATGATGTGGTCGCTTTTACTGCCGCACAGATTCCTGATATTGCTGGTCGTCTGTATCCGCCTGAGCTTGCCGGCGAACTATATCCCAAAGGCATTCCCATTTATCCGGAAGACAGTCTTGCCGAGCTGATTCGACAGCACCAGGTGGATCTGGTGGCTTTTTCATACAGCGACGTCCCGCATGTGGAAGTCATGCACAAAGCCTCTTTGGCTATGGCAGAGGGAGCCGATTTTATTCTGATTGGTGCGCCCTATACCATGCTTAAATCCTCGAAAACCGTTGTGGCCGTATGTGCGGTTCGAACGGGATGCGGGAAATCCCAGACCACGCGCAAGGTTTGTGAGGTCCTAAAGAAAAACGGCAAACAGGTAGTGGTCGTGCGTCACCCAATGCCATATGGTGACCTTAGAAACCAGATCGTGCAGCGATATTCAACTTATGAAGATTTTGAAAAACACCAATGCACGATTGAAGAAAGAGAAGAATTTGAGCCCTTAGTTGAGCAGGGCATCGTGGTCTATGCCGGGATCGACTATGGCAAGATTTTAACCGAAGCCGAAAAAGAAGCCGATGTTATTATCTGGGATGGCGGGAACAATGACACCCCTTTTTATAAACCGGATTTGCATATTGTTCTTTTTGATCCACACCGGGCTGGCCATGAATTGCTGTATTTCCCTGGAGAGACCAATATGATCATGGCTGACATTGCCGTGATTAACAAAGTCGATTCCGCACCGGCGCAAAAAGTCTGGCAGGTCAGAAAAAACATCGAAGAATATGCTCCTGGGGCGCAAATTGTCCTGGCGGAGTCGTCTCTAGTGGTTAAGCAGCCGGAAATGATCCGGGGTAAACGCGTCTTGGTCATTGAGGACGGGCCGACCCTCACCCATGGTGAAATGCCTTTCGGTGCCGGGATTGTTGCTGCCGAAACATTTGGCGCAGCTGAAATAATTGATCCACGCCCATACGCCGTCGGCTCTCTCAATGAAACTTACACGGTCTATCCGCATATCGGAAATGTGATACCGGCCATGGGGTATACGCCTGACCAGATCAGCGATCTTGAAAACACAATTAATACAGCTGATTGCGACCTGGTTTTGTTTGCCACTCCGATTCATTTGCCGCTGGTGCTGAATATAGAAAAGCCCACTGTGCGGGTAAGATATGAGTATCAGGATCATGGTGAGCTCACACTTGAGGCGCTGATAACAGCGCGGTTGGAATGATTTAACATTTTAGCGGGTTGCTGTGAGTTAGAGTTCTCGAGGACGAGCACGAGGACGACGACGAGGACGAAGATCTTAGGTGCCCTTATCGTACTCGTTCTCGTACTCGTCCTCGGTTGTGCTCCGATTGTGCATTATGTTATCAGGAGCGCCAGTAGCCAGTTGCCAGAATCAAGTCGCCAGGAGCAAGAAGCCAGCAGCCAGAGGCTGGCCAATGATATTATTTTTAGGGACAAGGCAAGAGCAAAATGAAAGATTTACTTAGACCGGTACTTCTGATTGCCTTGGGTGGCAATGCACTCATCCGTAAGGGTGAAAAAGGCTCTGTCGCGCAACAATTTAAGAATCTGGTGCTGCCCATTCGGCAAATCGCCAGGCTTTCACAGGACTACCGAGTTATTATTACCCACGGCAACGGCCCACAGGTTGGCAACCTTTTACTTCAGCAGGAAAGCTGCGCTGAAGTACCGAAACTGCCGCTTGAAATTTTAGTTGCCCAAACCCAGGGCCAGATCGGATACATGATTGAGTCGACTCTGGACAGCCAACTGATGGATTTGGGGGTCCACATCAAGCCGTTGATCAGTCTGATTACTTACGTGGTGGTTCATGAAGATGATCCAGCCTTTTCTCATCCAACCAAACCAATCGGACCGGTTTACAAATCGGAAAAAGATGTGCCATCCGGCTATCCGATCGTTAAAACCGCCAAAGGCCTCCGGCGCGTGGTGGTCTCGCCCAAGCCGGTGACCATCATTGAAAAACGCGAAATAAAGAAGCTCATCAATTCCGATTTTATCGTCATTTGCTGCGGAGGAGGCGGTATTCCTGTGGTACGGGAGGGCAGGGCGTTTCAAGGCGTTGATGCTGTCATCGATAAAGATCTGGCCAGCGCCAAGCTGGCCGAAGAGGTCGGCGTTGACATCTTCGTGATTGCAACCGATGTGGATGGCGTTGCCTTGAACTATGGAACTGCTGAGGAAGTATTTTTACGCGATTTAAACGTACAATCAGCTGCCCAATTGATTGCTGAAGGACATTTTGCTGCTGGATCGATGCGGCCTAAAGTTGAAGCGGCGGTTCAGTTTGTGCACAACGGGGGCAAACGCGCAGTGATCACATCGATCGAAGCGATTGGGTCGGCTGTAAACAGAGAGGCCGGTACCGAAATTACTTTATGACGGAATCAAAAACAAAATACAAAATCATTCGAGGGGTTGCATTCGGCGCCAGTGTGATCATTGCGCTCCAAATCCTGATAACCATTATCAGCGGTGCTGGGATTTGTTTAAACGACGGGTGCGAGGTGGTTAAAGGCTTAGCCTCGATATCGCCGCTTTATTTGAACATCGCAGGCTTGATATTTTTTCAATTGGTCTTTTGGCTGTCGTTCAATTTAAAGCCCAAAATGCTATTTGATATTGATGTCATTGGGCTGGTACTGGTCTCGGGTTTGGTTTTTGATTCAGCCCTGATGGCATATCAAATATTGATTGCCCATACGATCTGCGCCTATTGTTTGATGATATTTGCGTTTATGATTTTGTTGAATATGCTCTACGGCTTGCGACAGCTGGCTATCGGTTTTGCTGTTTTATCTGCCGTGGCGCTGTCATTTTCAATCCTAACGTTTTTTCCCATCAGCGCAAAATCAAAAACCTATTCACTGAAAAACGCATCTTACGGCGTTAAATCCTGCTCATCGCCAAGCAAACAGATCTTTCTGATATTTTCGTCTGATTGCCCGCATTGTCAAAACGTGATTGAAACACTCAACAATTGTAATAGCTGTGATTTATATTTGAATCCTATTGATACCATCACATCATTGGAACTCACAGGGCTTGAACTCAATCCGCACTTTGCCCCTGAAATTAACCGATTGATTCTTAACGTGCTGGAGATCAAAAGCGTGCCGGTTTTGGTGGTAAAGGACGCTGAAAGCTACAGGTTCATCAAAGGCGAAAACACGATTATAAACTTTATTCGCAGGGCCTGTTTTACGCATGACGAAGTGTTGTACCTTGAAGAATCACCGATCTCAAGCGACCAAGAGATTACGGTTTATACTGATAAAGACGAAGAATGCTCTTTGGTGGTCGATTGTGAAACCAACTAATACCCCTAAGATGGGTTCAACCATCACCAGCCGGTGCCGCTAGCACCTGCGGGCAGGATCAAACGATTATTGGATGTTTTCATTTTTTATCGGCGATGATCCAGGTGGTAAAGCAGTTGGGGCGCTCAATGGTTACAGATACGCCATCTAGGCTGATCATTTTTTCCATGTCAGCGGATTTTAAAAACCGGCTGCCCATCCCCAGGATTTTTTCAGCCAGAGCCAGCAGCTTAACACCGGTGTGCGTCAAGTCATACTCCTCTATCACCAGGCGGCCGCCGCATTTTAAAACGCGTAATAGATCACGAATGGCCCCCTGCTGATCGCTAAAATGATGCAGTGCATCGACAACAAGAATACGATCAAAAGATTCATCTGCAAACGGCAGTTGTTCGACCCGCGATCCAACAAGAAGAACTGGCTTGTGGCTGGCCTGCCTCAACATACGATAAGACAGATCACTGACGACTATATGTTCGATCAGACTGCTTAAGCGAGATGATACCCTGGCAGTCCCCCCACCGGCATCCAGCAAAAGACCCTTGCAGGGCAGGGCCAACAGCCGTTTGAATCGGGTTGTATCGGGTTTGCCGGCCAGGGAATCGTAAATGGGGGCGAGCAAATCAAAATGTTTCATGATCGCAATTTATTTGGGTTGTCCGGTTAGCCCGCTGGGCGGGCTGCAGGTCCTGGTGATACGGGATCAGGCCTGTTAAAATCAGACTAACATCTGATCGAGTTAACCGGCTAACCCACCGGAGGCGGACAAGCGGGTAACGGGCTTAACCTGATTACCTTTGCCGGCTTCAGACGAGACATCTGCATTTTAACGTCCAGCATTAAGCTGTAATTATGACAATATTCTGCAAACCGCAATATGGGATTGATTTTTGACGTTGGCTATATTAAAATTTTTAACATGAGAGTTGTGGGCGATCCTTAGCGTTTGGCAACTGCCAAATGGAGGTAACTGCCTGGAAATGTTAGCCAAGTACTAGAACATGGAGCACGGGATGACACATTGCATTTTACTAAATGCAGATTA
The DNA here is from genome assembly GCA_030066985.1 of Desulfobacterales bacterium. NCBI lineage: Bacteria > Pseudomonadati > Thermodesulfobacteriota > Desulfobacteria > Desulfobacterales > Desulfobacterales bacterium. The sequence goes on along the minus strand of JASJAN010000021.1, from coordinate 72,971 downwards.
TACGTATCTGAATGTTGTTCACTGGAAACGCGCCATTTGCTTGCAGGCGAAAGGCAAGGTTGAGGTTTTAAAGGATTCTACCAAAACGGTAAGAAGTTCCAGTGGCGCTATTTTTAAAATCCCGGCGGTTATGCGTTTGATCAAACTGATCCGCACCATATATCGAACAGGGGTTGCCTTTTGCAAAAAGAACGTTTTTATCCGAGATGGATTTAAATGCGCTTATTGTGGAGCCCAACGAATTCGTCTTACCATAGATCATATTATTCCTAAATCCAGAGGCGGTAAATCCACTTTTGAAAATTGTGTGGCGGCCTGCAAACCCTGCAATATCAAGAAAGGCCATCAGACGCCTAGAGAAGCCAATATGTTCCTCAAAGTGAGGCCTGTCCAGCCGACGATTTCAGAATTTTTAAGGCTCAAACTTCAAAAACTCGGCATCAATGATCTATTAAGAGATCTGGGTGTTTACTAAGCACAAGGAAATCAGCGAATTTGGGCAGCACTCATATAAAATTTCCCCCCCAGAATATTGACCCGTTTGGTTTTAGTGCTGGACTTGTTTCGGACAGGTTTAAAAAAATAAGATAAGAGGTGAATATGAAACTTATTGTTGCGGGAACCGGGTATGTCGGACTTGTTCAGGCTGCTGTGTGCTCGGAATACGGTCACGAGGTATACGCCTATGATGTCGATCAAGCCAAGATCGATGCATTTTCCACCGGTCAGGCTGATGAAATCGAAAAATTTGTGATGGAGCCCGGTTTGTCCAATATTATTCGTGAAACCCACGGTAAATCCCTATTTTTTTCCAGTGACTTGAAGTCGATCATCGAAGGTACTGATGCCATATTTTTATGTCTGCCGACACCTTCTAATCTGGACGGCTCTACCAATTTGACCTATTTTGATGCTGCCGCCGAGCAAATTGCTGGGATTTTAGCGACTCGGAAAGATAACCGTCGCATCGTGTTGGTCAGCAAGAGCACGGTACCCATTGAGACCGCCAGACGCTTGGAAGGAATTATGAAAAACTGCGGTGTAGAGAATTTTGGCGTGGCTTCCAATCCTGAATTTTTAGCCGAAGGAACCGCTGTGAATCAGGCCCGCAGGCCAGATCGCGTGGTTGTGGGCTGCGACCATGAAGAAGATTTTAAAATTCTACGCCGTGTCTATTCGCAATTTGTACATCACGTTCGCATCAAATACATTGAGACCACGCCTGAAACTGCCGAGGCGATAAAATACGTCGCCAACACCATGTTGTTGACTTACATCTCATTTTGGAACGGTGTGGGCGCCAAGATCGGTGAAAAAATCGCAAATGTGAATATTGATGACCTTCGAATGGGTGTCACGGCTGACGACCGCATCAGCACCTGGGGCTCATTTGTCAGCAATGGCGCCGGCGGCAGCTGTTTCGGAAAAGATATTGCCTCCTTAATTTTTCAGTTGCGACGAATGAATGTCAGCACCAAAATGCTGGAGGCTTCTTTTGAGGTCAACGAATTCCAGAAAGTGTATCTGGTTGATCGTGCCATCAATGAGGCCGGTTTCAAATTTAACAATAAAAGCGTGGCAGTGTTGGGACTGGCTTTCAAAAAACACACCAACGATATGCGCGATGCATCATCTATCAAAGTTGTCGAAGCATTACTCGGAAAAGGCGTATCCCAAATCAATGCCTATGATCCATTGGCCAATGAATCAGCCCGGCAGGAGTTTGATCCTTCCCAAAACGTATTATTTGATAAAATTAAATATTTTGATTCGGCCAAAGATGCCATTAAGGACACCCAGGCGCTCTTTATATCTTCAGATTGTGAGGAATTTCGTGGATTTTCACGAACCATTGAAGATACCGTGACCCCTCCCTACCTGATTATGGACGGCCGCCGCATGATTCCGGATTATGATGAACTCGTGTCTAAAGACTACACTTATTTGGCAGTAGGCTCTGTGGTAATGCAGCCGTCCTGATGGCAACGCTGATATTGCTGCACTCAACGCCAAAAAATATTCTAAGCAGGACGTCACTATGATGAAAGGCATCATTTTAGCGGGTGGATCCGGTTCCAGACTGTTTCCCATTACTCTGGGGGTCAGTAAACAACTATTACCGGTTTATGATAAACCGATGATTTATTATCCTCTGTCTGTGTTGATGCTGTCCGGTATCAAAGAAATTTTGTTGATCTCGACTCCGGATGACCTGCCGATTTTCAAAAGAATTTTGGGCGATGGGTCCCAGTTGGGCTTGTCTTTTACTTTCAAAGAACAACCGCGCCCCGAAGGACTGGCACAGGCGTTCATTATTGGAAAGGAATTTATCGGAAGTGATCCCGTGGCGCTCATTCTGGGAGACAATATATTTTATGGTCCCAATTTATCAATGATCTTGAGCAAGGCAGTTCAGTTAAAGCGCGGCGGCTTAATTTTTGGATATCCGGTAAAAGATCCCCAGCGCTATGGCGTTGTCGATTTCGATGCTAGTGGCAACGTTATCGGAATCGAAGAAAAACCCCAACAACCGAAGTCCAATTATGCCGTTCCCGGATTGTATTTTTATGATAACGATGTCATTGACATTGCCCATCACCTTAAGCCGTCCAAACGCGGCGAGCTTGAGATCACCGATGTCAATATGGCGTATTTGCAACAGGGTAGACTCAGAGTAGAGCTTTTAGGACGCGGATATGCCTGGTTGGACACCGGAACCCATGAGGCATTGCAACAGGCGGCAAGTTACGTTCAGGCCATCCAGGAACGCCAGGGACTTAAAATTGCCTGTGTTGAGGAGCTGGCTTTTCGCTTGGGATATATCAGCAAAAAGCAACTTGAAAACCTTGCTCAGCGATTGGTCCAGAATGATTATGGGCGCTATTTGCTGGATATCGCCAATGATGTTGAGACCTCGATCTAACTGTCTGTATGGATCATGATCGTCTGCTGCGGCATCAAACGCCACAGTCGACACCCCCACCTTGCCGATCAAATCCTGCTGAAACTGTTTCCGGCATTTTTCTGAATAACCGCAGATGGACAGCGCGGCCCGAATGGTTCAATCCGCATCTGCGAATAGCACCGCTAATGGTATTTGCTTGACAGGATTTGGCAATCCAAGTAAAAAACTTAGTTTAATCCTAACTGGAGTGATTGGCAGGATTGATCCGCCTACGGCGGATTGCCACCGTGCCGGGGCGACCTGCCCCGGCGTTGTGTCGCGGCGACTTGTGGGGTCGACTTGTCCCGGCATAGCATGCCAATGCGAAGACGGAAGCCCCAAGCTCGGCAGAGCGAAAACGGAAGCTATTTACTGAAGCCCCAAGCTCAAAGAGCGCCCGTCCTCCGCAGCAGCCTGCATCAGTGGATGGGAAGTCGAAAGCTGAAAGCGAAAACCAAAGGGTTTCTAATTAAAAAAACGAAATGGATTGTTCAAACCGTTGCCCTGATCCTGCGGCCATCAATCGTAGAATTATAACACACAAAATTTGTACAAAATTAGATATAATTGATCTCTTCTTAATATTGTACACGCTCGATATAGGTTAATCCGAAAATAAAAATCGGAGGAATGCATGGATTATAAAAAGACGCTTAACCTTCCGAAGACCCGTTTTCCGATGAAAGCCAATCTTTCGAAGCGAGAGCCGGAACAACTTAAGCAGTGGGACAAGGTGGATCTGCACCAACACGTCCGAAATTCATCCAAAGGTCGGGAGCCGTTTATTTTGCACGACGGGCCGCCATATGCCAATGGCAACATCCATATTGGCACCGCCTTGAACAAAATTCTGAAAGACATCATCGTGCGGTCCAAGCAGATGGCAGGCTATGATGCGGTTTATGTTCCGGGCTGGGACTGTCATGGGTTGCCGATCGAGCATAATGTCGATTTGGAGATCGGGGAGAAGAAAAAAACACTCTCTTTGGCGGATGTTCGCAGGCTTTGCCGGGCATATGCTGAAAAATTCATTGATATCCAGCGCGATGAGTTTAAACGACTAGGCGTAATGGGGGACTGGGAAAATCCTTACCTGACCATGAACTATCAGTATGAGGCAATCATCGCCCGGGAATGTGGCAAATTTGCCCGCGATGGAAGCCTGTTTCGCAGCAAAAAACCGATCTATTGGTGTTTCACCTGTCAGACCGCACTTGCTGAGGCGGAAATTGAGTACCAGGACGAATCCGCTCCATCGATTTTCGTAAAATTTATTCTGCAAGATGATCTTGGCAAAGCGTTTCCAACATTGGCCGGCAAATCTGTTTACGTCGTTATTTGGACGACAACGCCCTGGACGCTTCCGGCCAACTTAGCCATTGCGCTGCACCCAGAGTTTGAGTACGTGGCCGTTGATGTCGGAAACGATTCGGTCTTTATTCTGGCGCGTGAGTTGATGGATTATTGTATGCAAACCTTTGGAATCTCAGATTATGAGGTCATTGCCGAGATTGACTCGCAAGCGTTGGAGAACAAGCGCTGTCGCCATCCGATGGTCGATCGGGATTCGCTTATCATTCTGGGAGATCATGTCACTCTGGAAGCCGGCACCGGTTGCGTTCATACGGCCCCCGGTCACGGTCGCGAAGACCATGAGGTCGGTCTCAAGTACGGCTTAGATGTCTATTCCCCGGTAGATGACCAGGGGTGTTTTACCGATGATGTTGCCTTTTTCAAAGGGCAATTTGTTTTTGATGCCAATAAAAATATCAATAAGAAGCTAAATGATCTGGGCGCGCTGGTCGCTGAGGGTCATATCGAGCATAACTACCCGCATTGCTGGCGCTGCAAGGAGCCGGTGATTTTCCGCGCCACACCGCAGTGGTTTATCTCAATGGACAAGATTGGCCTGAGGCAAAATTCCCTGGCCGCTATTGATACCGTCACATGGATTCCGCACTGGGGTCGCGAACGCATTTACGGCATGATTGAAAATCGACCGGATTGGTGTGTTTCACGACAACGCGCCTGGGGGGTTCCGATCACGGTCTTTTACTGTCAAGATTGTGAAACGATTCTATTGGATGAAGACGTTATGCGCGAAGTCTATTCTCAATTCGAGCAGCACGGTGCCGATATCTGGTTTGAAAAAGATATTTCCGATTTTCTTCCCGGTGATGTGGCCTGTGCCGGATGCGGCGGCAAGTCTTTTGTCAAAGAAAATGACATTCTTGACGTATGGTTTGATTCAGGCGTCAGTCACGCAGCAGTGCTCGAACCCAGAGCAGATTTGCAATGGCCGGCGGATCTATACTTAGAGGGAAGCGATCAGCACCGAGGCTGGTTTCACAGTTCGTTGCTGACGGCTGTGGGTACTCGAAAACAGGCCCCTTACAAAGCCGTATTAACCCATGGTTTTGTGGTGGATGCCGAAGGTCGCAAAATGTCCAAGTCGCTGGGAAATGTTGTTGCGCCCAGCGAGGTTATTGATAAATACGGTGCTGAAATCCTGCGATTGTGGGTGTCGGCAACCGACTACAGAGAAGATATCCGTATCTCTGAGAATATTTTAAAACAACTCAGCGACGCTTATCGGCGTATCCGCAACACCAGCCGGTTCATGCTAGGTAACTTGTTTGATTTCGATCCGGCTGCAGATTTGGTGCCCTATGAAGACATGCCGGAGTTGGATCGTTTTGCCTTGCATAAACTACAGGCGATAATTGAAAAAACGCTTAAGGCCTATGATCGCTATGAATATCATATTATCTATCATGCGCTCCATAATTATTGCACATTAGACTTGTCGGCATTTTATTTGGATATCCTCAAAGATCGGCTGTATACATCACCGCCGAAATCTAAAGCTCGCAAAAGCGCGCAGACGGTGATGTATTATCTACTGGATTCATTGGTGCGATTGATGGCACCGCTACTGCCGTTCACAGCTGAAGAAATCTGGACCCACATGCCGGAACACAGCGATAAAGTTCCAAGTGTTCACCTGGTCCTCCTGCCCGAGGACAATCCAAACTGGAAAGATGATCAGCTGGCTCAAAAATGGGATACGATTCTGAAAGTTCGGGCCGAGACGACCAAAGCTCTGGAAGAGGCCCGAGCAAAAAAACAAATCGGGCACCCTCTGGACGCCTCTGTTATCCTTTCTGTAGATGATAATTTATACAGTCTGCTTGAACCGTATGCGGATGATCTAAGATTTATTTTTATCGTTTCAAACGTATCGTTGCTCAAGGACGAAAAACTGGACGGCAGTTTTGTGAGTGAAAATCTTGAAGGCCTGGCCATTAAAATTGAAACCGCAGCAGGCAAAAAATGTGAACGCTGCTGGGTCTATGAAACCACTGTCGGAACGGATAGCTCTCAACCGACGATTTGCGAACGTTGCCAGAATGCGTTATCCGAAATATCTTAGAAGGTTCAGCGTTCAAGGTTCAGGGTTCAAAGGTTGGAGGTGTTCTGGCTCTGTCCACTGATATTGAATGATTAGCCGGTTAATGGCGACATTCGTGAGACCAGACAGCTGTTGACTTTTATGGTTTAACCCTGAACGCAGAACCCTGAACCTTGGAACCTTTGTAAAGAAGACATGCTCAACAACAAATATATCAAGCTGGCGGTGATCGCCGGAGGGGTCATTGCGCTGGATCAGATTTCCAAAGAAATCGTTCTGCGCGCCGTCCCACAACACACGACGATCCCGGTGATCGACGGTTTTTTTAATCTGACCCATATATACAATCCGGGCGGTGCCTTTGGGCTTATGGCGAATCTGAGCCCGACCCTGCGAAGCATTATTTTTTTATTTATCTCGTCTTTGGCAGTCGGATTAATTTTTTATTTCTACAAAAAAACACCCAGGCAATACGTCGCGCTGGCAGCCGCATTTGCCTTGATTTTTGGCGGCGCCATCGGAAACCTCATCGACCGGATTCGATTTGGAATGGTAATCGATTTTCTGGATTTCTATGTGGGAAACTGGCACTGGCCCGCATTTAATATTGCCGACAGCGCCATTTCTGTTGGAATTGGGATATTTCTTTACCATATCATTTTTAAAAAAATGCCCGAATAGAATCTGGCCGCTTGATGTCGGCTTCGGCTCGGGTGATCGCTTGCGGCGCGTTATAGATGTCAAACTTTCGCTGCCGGATCCAATGGTGCTTTACGTTGTGCTTTGTGGTGTTTGCCGGTATCCAGGAGTTCAACACCATACCCTTTTTTCTCTGTTTGTCTGCAACAGATGACGGACAACCATCAATTGACAGCCACAGCAAAATGCCTGAACTCAACCATCAATTGCTGCCAAAGTACTTAAAGGATCTGGGTGGTGATTCCGAAAAGCCATTTGCGCCCGTCTATTTGTTGTTCGGTGAAGAACTGCTGGTCAAAACAGCCTATTCAAAGCTGCTGGATGTGTTGCTGCCGGAAAAAAAACGGCATGCAAACTATGATCCTATGGAAGGCGTTGTTGAGAATATCTATGATGTGATTGAACGGGTTAACACCTTTTCTTTGATACCCGGGACCAAAGTGGTTGCTTTGTTGGAATCAAGAATTTTTCATGCCACCCAGGATAAGACCCGCTTGATGGAAAATTCAAAAAAAGCCTATGATGATGACAATAAAAGCAAAGCCGCCAAATATTTATTAAGCTTGATGGGTAACTTAAGCCTGTCGTTTGATGATGTTGCGCCGTCGAACCGTCAATCCACACTATCGTTTGCGCAAGATTTAATCAAAAGCGATGAATGGTTGGATGACCTTATCGAATACTGCCAACAAAGTGATCTCAACATCCCCCCGCCGGCGGATTTGCCCGGGGCGCTGCAAAAAGCGATCAAAAAGGGATTTCCAGCCAACAATCACCTGGTAATTACCACTGACGTGGTTGACAAGCGACTGGGGTTGTACAAGCTGGTAAAGGAACAGGGTGTTATCATTGACTGTCGGGTTCCCAAAGGGGAGCGTCGCGCAGACCGGATAGCGCAAGACGCTATCTTGCAAAAAAAAGTGGTCGAAATCCTTCAGCCGGCAAACAAAAAAATGGACAAAGTTGCCTATGCGGCACTGCTGGATATGACCGGCTTTGACCTGAGAACATTCTGCGGCAATCTTGAGAAATTAGTGGACTATGTTGGCGATCGGGATACGATTACCGAAAAAGATGTGACCTCTGTTTTGAAACGCACTAAACAGGATCCGATCTATGAGCTGACCAATGCCATAGCAGACCGACAGGTGTCAAAAGCCCTATTTTATATCAATTCTCTCATCGCTGGTGGATTTCATCCCTTACAGATCCTTTCGGCAATTGTTAATCAGATCAGGCGGTTGCTGCTGGCCAAGGATTTTACCGCCAGCGAGGCAGGAAGAGGATGGCATGCTGGGGTCTCATACAACGCTTTTCAACAAAATATGATGCCATCGATTGTGGATTATGACCAATCCTTGCGCCGAACCCTTGAACAATGGGAGCAGCCTGAATATATGGTTGAAGATGTTGATGGTCTTGCTAAAGGCGGTAAAGATTCGAAAAAAAAGAAGATTCAAACCGATTTAGTGCTTGCCAGAAATCCTAAAAATAGCTATCCCGTTTATCAGCTGTTAAAGAAATCGGCTCGGTTTACGAAAACAGAACTGATGGCCGCCGTTGACCATTTGAACGCAACTGACCGTGAGCTTAAAACCAGCGGCCAGGATCCCAAACTAATTTTAGAGCGGCTGGTTTTAAGTGTATGCTATCGGCAAAAGGGGTCAGCCTGAGCAGGCCACTGGCTGCTGGTTCCTGGCAGCTGGCTGCAACTGATCATAAGCCAATAGCCATAAACATCACCATTACAGTATCATCTATTCGTTGATGCATAATGCCCTGGGAAAACAGGAACTGGAGAAATGGGTTTTTTCAAACAGCAGGAGGAGCGCCTGGCCATACGATTTATCACCTGGCGCTACCAAAAGCTGGGCAAAACAGTGCCCAATCAGGCGGAGCTCAACATTCAGGCATCTCAAATTGTCGCGGATGCGCATCGCATTGCACGCGAAAGGGGACGAAATGTTGTTGCCATAATCAAGGATTTGGTGAATGATATAAAGAAATAAACATTCTGGTGATGAAATTATTCGAAGCGCTCAATTTAGATAAGGAGGATATCTGATGGCTGACCAGTGGGTAGAGCAGCTAACCTGCGCCATACAATGCAATCGTTGCGACAAACAAATTGGCAGCGATGATCATCGGATTTTATCGGTATATGATCATCAAGCCATATGTATGGAGTGTAAACGACAAGAGGAGCAACGCCCTGATTATGAAGAGATATCCAAACAGATGATCGGGCAATGCCTAATTGATACAGAAATGAAATGGGGAGACCCGCAGGGATACTGCTATCATCACTTCTACCCTTTCAAATGCTAGAAATCCCACATCACCGGATTATCATCCAGATAATCGGTAACACCGCGCCCAATTTCATCGATTTTGGCCAGATCTTGTTGCGATAGGATCAAGGCGCCTGCCGCCGCGTTGTCGATTGCTTGATGGGCATTTCGAGCACCGGCAATGGCACAGGTGCCCGCATGCGATATGACCCAGCCCAAGGCCAATTGACCTAGCGTAACATTATGTTGCTTTGCAAGCGGTTCCAGGCGGGAGAGGGCTTCCTGAACGCGGGCATACATATCCGGCTGAAACAATCTATTTTTTGCCCGCACATCCCCTTTTTCAAATTTGTGACCCGGCCCAAATCTGCCCGTTAAAAACCCCTGAGCCATGGATGAGTAAGCCAAAACAGTGATATGGTTGTCAGCACAGAAGGGCATCAGATCTTTTTCTATATGTCGCCAGAAAAGGGAATACGGTGGTTGCAGGCTGTCGATGCGGCCGTATTGAAGTGCTTCCTGAAGCTGAGAGCGCGAAAAGTTGGAAACGCCGATCGAGCGGATTTTTCCCTGCTCTTTTAGTAAATTCATCGCCTTCATTGTCTCTGAAATGGGCACCGGTTTAAAGCCAAATGAATCCGAGGGCCAGTGGATTTGATAGAGGTCAATATAATCCGTCTGCAGGTTTTTGAGTGAACGCTCGCAGGCTGCCAGCACCTGATCGTGTTTGAGATGGTTAGCAAATACCTTAGTGGCATAAATAACCTGATTGCGGTGATCGGATATTGCCGATGCCAGTATTTTCTCCGAATGTCCTTTACCATAGGCTTCGGCTGTGTCGAATGTGGTCATACCGGCTTCATAGGCCGCACGAATCGCTCGGATGGTTTCTTGGTCATCTATGCCGACCCACATCTCTTTGCCGGCCTGCCAGAGGCCCATGATAATCGACGAAATTTGAATGCCCGATAGTCCCAGCTGGCGATATTGCATGATTTCCTCCATTCCTGTGATGTCAGAGATGTATTTGCATCTATCATACGACATTCTAACCATTTGAGTCCAAAAAACAAGAATCGCCGACGATGTGCACCGTCATTGGTTGCTCTTTTTCTCATGGGGTCTTATGATAACTCATATGCAAATCCTACCACAGCAGGAGATCGCTAATGACTACAGGCGAAAATGTTGATTTTTACCAGATTGACACCTTGCTCAGCAAAGAAGAAAAGACCATTAGAGGTATCGTTCGCGCATTTGTAGACCAGGAATGTATGCCGGTCATCGCTGAACATTTTGACAAGGCAACTTTTCCCGTGCAGCTGATTCCAAGAATGGCTGAGCTGGGCCTTTTGGGGGTGCATGTCGATGGCCACCGATGCAAACCGCGCAGCCACGCCGTTTATGGTCTCATCTGTCAGGAATTGAGTCGTTGTGACAGCGGCCTGCGGGCCATGTTTTCGGTTCAAAATTCCCTGGTCATGTTCCCCATTTATCAGTTTGGTTCAGAGAAACAGCGCAAAAAATGGCTGCCTAAAATGGCCCGCGGCAACATTATTGGCTGTTTTGGTTTATCTGAACCGGGATATGGCTCAAATCCCAGCGGTATGGAGACGTGGGCGCAAAAGACGAAAAATGGATATGTTCTGAATGGTAAGAAAATGTGGATTACCAATGGTACAATGGCAAAAGTGGCCATTATCTGGGCAAAATACGAAGGAGAAATTAGGGGTTTTCTGGTGGAATCCGACAGACCCGGGTTTCGCGCCACGGCAATTCAGCGTAAATTTTCCTATCGGACCTCCCCGACGGCGCTTATTGATCTAAAGGACTGTAGAGTTGATGCGGATAGCATCTTGCCGAATGCCAACGGTCTCAAATCCATATTTGAATGCCTTAATTTTGCCAGATATGGCGTTGCCTGCGGTGCAGTTGGATCAGCCATTGCCTGTTATCAGACAGCCAGACAGTTTGCCCTTGAGCGGCAGGTATTCGATCGTGCCATTGCCGGCTATCAGCTGGTTCAAGATCGGTTGGCTCGCATGCTGATTGAAATCACCAAAGCGCAGTTAATTAATTTTCATCTGGGGCGATTACTAGATGCTCACCAAGCCCGGCCGGCACAAATATCGCTGGCAAAAATGAACAACGTGCAGGAAGCTATTAAGATCGCACGCATTGCGAGGGATATCCTCGGGGCGCGGGGTATCCTGGCGGATCACCATGTCATCCGGCATTTATGCGATCTGGAGGCGATCAGTGCTTTGGAGGGGACGAGCAGTATGCATACGCTGGTGTTGGGGCAGGAGATTACGGGTATCTCAGCCTTCACCTAAACACTGAAACCTAACGCTTTAGAAACCGATAGACTGGAAAAAACTGAATAATGCTTTTGAGGGGAAACAACCAGGAATGTATCTAGCGCGTAAAACCATCGAAGGTGTGCTGCATTATTATATCCGGGAATCCTACTGGGACGGCCAACATTACGTAAGCCGGGATTTATTTGACCTGGGCACCAATCCGGGTGAGCACATTATCTATCCGGGAGGAAACGCATTTTATGTCGACCCGGACATCGAAGATCATTTAGAAGGACTGGGCGTATCCACGCCGGCAGATGACCTTGAAGATATTTTTTGGCCGTTTTTAAATCCGCGGATTCAACACGCATTGGAGCATTTTCGCAATCGAGGCAAACGTTCACAACAGGTAAGGGTACCCAGTGGTGCGCCGGCCAAAACCAAGCTGCAGGTGCATATTTTCGATAAACGCCGGTTGCATTATCTTAAATTTGGCCGTATGGAGCAGGGCTATTTGTGGCTTGTGCCACATAAAGTTTTCAATGTATTGCGCCACAAATCCAGAGACGAAATTGAGCAGCAATTTATCCACATGGAGCGACAATTAAACCCCCGAGAATATAAAGCTTACAGCTATGTCATTTTTGATATCAACCGTTTCTTTGCCGAATCGTTTGCTGCCAAAAAGCCACAGTTTTTAAAGCAAAAGGATATCGACGATTACTTCATTGCGGAAATCTGCAAATTAAATGGTGACCCGGATTTTTGGGCTGGTATGGCGTTTGATGGTTGGCTGCATGAATACTTAGTGCGCTATCTGTTCATGTTCTTTGATTTCGATTTTGCGCCGCGTTCCTGGGTGGAAGACTACATTCGCAACTTTATTAACAGCCGACGTTTTCATCAATCACCGTCACGTGACAATACGGTTAGTATGAAAGACGCCAGCTCGATTTTCAATGAGACCGAAGACACTCTCCAAAAATTGAACCGACAGGAGCTGAGTCGTCTTTTCCGGCGCAGAGCACGGGCTCTTCACCCGGATCAGGGCGGTGATCAGGAAAAGTTTGTTGAATTAACTCGGGCCTACGATGCTCTTTTGCGAACCAAAAAAGATTAGCGCAGCATTATAGGCACCGTCATGCGATCCTAAAGTGTGTTAACTTTCGGTTTTGAGCGATTCCCCAAAAAGACAGCCAGTGTGGGGGAATAAAATCCGGGGCAGGCTAAACTTAAGATTAATTATGGCAAGGGTTTTTGAACCGAAGCTTTTATGCGGACCAAAGGGGTGGGTATCTATGCGGTTTAGGCATCGTAACAGTGTTCTGATGGTCATAGTGGTCATCGTTGCTGCCATAGGTTGTGCGAGCCGGGTTGCATATCGATTTGAAAGCGATTCGCAAAGGCCGCCGGAAACAGTCCGTTTTTTCGCAGAGCTGGATGCTGCCGTTTACAAGACCGGGGTGGGACACGGCGCTGATTTTCGAATCGAAGGTTTTCCCTATTTACGGGCCAATCGGTTTCTTGTTTCCCTAAAACAGCGGCTGGAAAATGATGCTCAAAGACGTCAATGGGTTTTTTTGCTGCAGCAATTGAATTTAGCTGCCCGCAAAGCGGAAATCCAGAATTTGCCGGCAGCCCAGGTGCAACGATTGGTCACCGATTTCGGTTTGGGGCCGGGTCGTGAAAATTTAATGGCCAAAGTTGTGGTTGCTTCCGATCAACTGCTAACCCATGATCAACGTCAGCCTGATTTCTTTGAAGTTTTGAACGTGGCTGTTCAAGACTCAAGTGAGTATTCCACCCTGATGCGGGTTTTTGGTTTGTACCCCCTGGCTGCCATTCCGGTTGCCATTGTCACCCTGCGCGTCAATAACGAGATTGCTGAATGGCATCAATTGCCTGAAGATGAGCGGCCGATTCTGGGCACCTTAACCACTTATGGACCAGCAGATTGGATGGCATTCTCCGGGCCGGAAATTCGCAAGATGATGGAACGGTCCAGGAAAAACCCACTGGGCATTCCTTTGCCTTCGGTGGACGATCAAAACAAATTGCTGGCGATGTTTGCGCCGCTTATTATTCAGGATGAGGCCGCCGATTATGATAAACTTGGTGCGGTTGTATGGACGGTCCGGCAGGTAAGCGTGGACGCCGACAGGCCTCTGATGTATTTTTATTTTTCACATGCCTATTTAAACAACACGCCAATATTACAGATCAATTATGTGATCTGGTATTCGGAACGCAGCGGGCCCAATTCGCCACGCATCGAACGCGGCAATCTGGACGGATTAACCATACGCGTCAGTTTGGATGAAAACGGCAGCCCTTTCATGGTCGATGTCATGAACAACTGCGGCTGTTATCATTTTTATGTTCCGCGCCATGAGAGGGTTGAACGGATTTTACCTTCACCAATGGCAATCGATGCCTTCGTGCCAGCCTGGCTGCCGGATGATTACCCCCGACAAAGATTGGCCATTCGCGTTATGTCAGGATGGCACCAGGTGGAGCATATAGGGTCTCGCAGCATGCCATCCGATTACAGGCCCTATCAATTCGAGCCCTACGATCGCTTAGAGATGCTGCCGAAAGCAGATGCCCGGCATGAAAGTATATTTAACTCAAGGGGCATCGCAAAATATACGGAACGGGTGGAATCGGATATCTTTATCCCCATGGGTGTTCCTCAAGTTGGTCGTATGCGACAGCGCGGTCATCATGCCATCAAATTCGTCGGACGGGCACATTTCGACGATCCCTACCTTTTTGATGAGCACTTCGAATTCAACCTAAATTGAACTTACAAACTTAGCTGATCGATTGCCCGTTGACTTATGGATACAGATTCAGCTATTTGAGGTTTGTAAGATGGCATCGAATTAGCCCCCGTCACAATAAGTTGCTGATCAGGTAGCAAATATGAAATTAAGGAAAATCAGACTGTGAAAAAAGACGCGTGTTTCGATTTTAGCCTACCGGTAGAGCGGCGAAATACCGCCAGTATGAAATGGGACAAATACAAGGATCGCAACATCATCCCGCTGTGGGTGGCCGACATGGATTTTTGTTCACCGCCGGCCGTTATTGAAGCCCTGCGCCAGCGCATTGACCATGGTGTTTTCGGATATACGATTGCACCGGAAAGTTTAAAGGCCCTCGTGGTTGAAAAGCTTGAAGCCGATTATGGCTGGACCACACAACCCGAATGGCAGGTGTGGTTGCCCGGGCTGGTAACCGGCTTTAATGTGGCCTGCCGTGCCGTCGGTCAGGACAATGATGATGTCATGACAGCCATACCGGTTTATCCCCACTTTCTGACTGCCCCCCAAAACTCCCGGCGCAACTTGATAAAAGTGCCCCTGCGGGAAAAAGACAATCAATGGTCATTTGATTTCGATCGTCTGGAAAAAGCGATAACCCCCAACACACGACTGTTTATACTCTGCAATCCGCATAATCCGGTCGGACGGGTATTCAGTCGCGACGAACTCACCACTCTGGCGGCTATCTGTGAAAAACACGATATCATTATCTGTTCCGATGAGATTCATTGCGAATTAATTCTGGACGACGATAAGAACCACATCCCGACGGCAACCCTCGATGCGGCCATCGCCCGGCGGACCATTACTTTGATGTCGCCCAGCAAAACCTATAATTTGCCGGGTCTGGGGTGTGCTTTCGCCGTCATCTCTGATAAAGATCTGCGTAAACGCTTTATCAAGGCCACGGCAGGCATTGTCCCGCATGTTAACGTTATGGGCTATACGGCTGCTGAAGCCGCCTATCGGGGCTGCGCTGACTGGCATACACAACTACTGGATTACCTTCGCGGCAACCGGGACACGGTAGCGCAGGCTATGGCCGCCATGCCAACGCTTTCCATGGCGCCGGTTGAAGCCACCTATTTGGCCTGGATCGATGTGCGCAACGCTGACTTGCCGACACCCGCACGGTTTTTTGAAAATGCCGCTGTGGGTCTTCAGGACGGCATCGAATTTGGCGGCCCCGGATTTGTGCGTCTTAATTTTGGCTGTCAGCGGCAACAGTTGGAAGAGGCGCTGGCTCGAATGAAACAAGCCATGGACAAACATATCGCCTGAACGTATCGCCATCTCCATAAACGCTTTTGTAAAGATCACATCATCAGGAAATGAAAGATGCTCGAAATCAATATCCCCGGACACAAAACATTACAACTGAAGCATATCGTTTTGGACTATAACGGGACGATTGCCTGTGATGGGGCGCTAATCGCGGGTGTCAGCGAAAACCTGACGTCCCTGGCGGATACGCTGCAGGTGCATGTTCTAACGGCTGATACTTTCGGCAACGTTCATGACAATTTAGAAGGTCTTGACTGCCGGCTTTCGATTCTTGCCCCGGATGCCCAGGATATGGGCAAGCTAAACTACATCAAGGCGCTGGGAATTGATCATGTTGTTTGTGTGGGCAACGGGCGTAACGATCGCCTCATGCTAAAGGAGGCGGCCCTGGGTATTACCGTCATATTGCAGGAGGGGGCCGCGGCTGGTACGGTCGCTGCCGCCGATATTGTTTGCTCTGATATTGTTTCCGCGCTGCAGTTGTTACAACATCCATTGAGGCTGATTGCCACGCTGCGCTCGTAAGAAAAGGTTCAGGGTTCAAAGGTTCAATCGTTCAAGGTTTTAGAAATCGCATGTAACCTTTTACCATATTTTGCATGAAAATTTATGAGATAAAATGATATTTATCCTTTATACTTGATCGGCAATTTATATTACAGAACTTGTTTAATGACCATGCTATCATTGAATATATTTTAGATTTCTCATTAATTTTTATGCAAAAAGGAGGGGTGAATGAAGCAGGACATATTTCAAGTCGATGCCTTTACAGACACGCCATTTGCTGGCAATCCGGCAGGTGTTTGTGTGCTGTCGCAAGCCGTCGATGAGACCTGGATGCAGCAGGTGGCCAATGAAATGAATTTGTCAGAAACCGCTTTTTTGGTAGAACAGGATGACGGTTATCACCTTCGCTGGTTTACCCCAGCGGTCGAGGTTGAATTGTGCGGGCATGCCACTTTGGCCAGCGCCCATATTTTGTGGGAGCAAGGTTTTTTGCCGGCAGACAGCCCGGCACGATTTTATACCCAAAGCGGTCTTCTGAGCGCCGTACGCAAAGATTCCTGGATCGAAATGGACTTTCCGGCTGAGCCCGAGAAGCCTGCTGATTTCCCGCAAGAGGTCTTCAAAGCCTTTGGGGCTGATGCGCTGTATGTTGGTAAAAATCGATTTGATTATCTTCTAGAATTTGCTTCGGCTGATACCGTACGGAATATGGCGCCGAATTTTTCCATGCTCAATGAGATTTCCGGACGAGGATTTATCGTTACCAGCCGCTCGGATAAGGAAACGTGTGATTTTATTTCGCGGTTTTTTGCGCCGGCAGCCGGTATTAACGAAGATCCGGTCACTGGGTCGGCGCATTGCTGTTTAGGGCCTTATTGGGCCGATAAGCTGAATTTAAATGAGCTCACCGGCTATCAGGCCTCAGCGCGGGGAGGTGTTGTCAAGGTGAGGGTTGGCGGTGATCGGGTCTACCTCATTGGGCAGGCGGTAACCGTTATGCAGGCAACTCTTTTTTAAATATAAGAATATCAGGTCAGGATTAAGGCTTAAATGGGCTTCAATTTTGCCATAATCGGCGGTGGGTTAACGGCAACCACGATGCTGTTTCAACTTGTCGAAAAAGTGCGGCAAGAAAATAATCAAATCCTGGCAAAGCTCCCACAAGTTCAAATTCAGATTTTTGAAAAACAAGATACCTTTGGACCCGGCTTTCCGCATTGTGATCGCAACGTCATGCCCTTTCACATTACGAACATGTGTGCCGAAGACATGGGTATTGTATTGGACCAACCAGCTGATTTTCAGAGATGGGTGGTCCATCATCACCATCGATTCAAAGAGTCTCCCATGTGGTTAGCTAATGCAGCCAACAACCCAGCCCCTTGCAACCATTACCCCCGTGCCATAATGGGCGCATATCTGAAAGCTAAATTTCAGGAGTCCTATCATAAAGCTCAAAAACTCGGTTTGACGGTTGCGCTTCATTCCCAGTCTGAAGTGATCGATATTGAGGAGAAACGCGATAAAATTCACCTGACCGTTAAGCATCTTGGATCTGGATCAACTTTCTCATGTGTCGCTGATCGTGTCTTAATTGCCACGGGCCACTGGTTTGAAAAGATGGAAGGAGCGACATACTTTCCCTCACCTTGGCCAGCGGAAAACTTGCTCCAAAAGATACCGGTCGGTGAAAAGATCGCTGTTATTGGAACCAGCTTAAGTGCCATCGAGGTTGTATTAACGCTCACCTCTGATGGACATTTTATTCGTGATGATTTTAATCAGCTGGTTTTTGTGCCGCCAGCTAATCCGAGACGGTTCGTGCTTTATTCCAGAAGAGGATTGTTGCCAAAGGTCAGGGGCAAGATGGGAACCTACCGCAACACGTTTCTGACGCGCGAGAATCTGGATAGCTTGATTGCTGAAAACCAGGGATATGTCAAGCTCGAGGCCGTTTTTGAGTTGTTAAGCCGTGAACTGAAAGCGGCATACGGCCACAGTATCGATTGGCAAGCAGTTCTAAATCCGACCCGTACACCGACTGATCTCTTACAGCAATATTTGGAAGACGCGAGAAAAGGAGATGGGCCGAATGGTGAGCTCATCTGGCAAACGGTGCTTTACCAGTCATTTGATATGGTCAGAGAAATTTATCTGAGATTATCTTTAGAAGACAGAGCGCATTTTGATCGTGAATATACCTCGGTTTTCTTTACCCATGCTGCTACTCAGCCTGCCATAAATGCTGAAAAAATTTTGGCCCTCATGCGGTGCGGACTTGTTGACGTCATCAAGCTGGGAAAAGATTACCAGTTTGCAAAAAATGACACCAAGGGCGTTTACGACTTTCTTTACCCAAATAATGCTGGGATTCAACAAAGAGACACATATACGTATGTTGTCGACGCCCGCGGGCAGGCGAAATCCGTCCAGACCGATCCTTCGACATTCATGAAAAATTTGCTGGGTCGGGGTATTGTTCAAATTGAAGAAATCCAAGACGTCCCACTTGTTGACAAACGAGGTGCCTCAGCCAATCAACAGAAATCGAAACCACAGGTTTACCAAACCGGTAGCATTTGGATCGATCCTTATTCCCATTTTATCATTCGACGGGTTTCTGGCGATAAGCTCGATCAATCGAAAACCGTTTACGCTGTTGGTGCCATGACAAGAGGTCAGATTATTGATGCGAGTATGGCGCGTGGTATCGTGCGGTCAACGGCCACAATTGCGGAAGGCCTGATCGATTATCTGAAAGCATCTTAGCAAAAATGCTATCAACTTATGAATTGACCCATTGGCGATATTGATGTGGCCGCCACATTAGAGGTAAAGCGACCAGATGGGTTGCATGTTTTCGAAGGAGAGGTCGATGCCTCTCCTCCTGAAATTTTCTATCCGCCGACCTCACCAGGAGCCAGGTCGCGCCAGGCGCGGTCTACACTACTTCCGATGGTGCCGAAAAGATCGTCGAGTTCATTTTTCAGTGGTGACCAGTCAGAAGGGCACTCTGTTTCAAGCTTTTGCACACGCAACTGTGCATTAGTAACCTCTTGCTCTATCTGTCCGATCAGGGGAAGTATTTTTTCCCTTTGCTCCGTTCCATAACTGTCTGCGACCTTTTTCATCGCTTCGAGCTTTTCTTTCCACCCAGACGCTTCAGCCAACATTGCTTTGCAGTAGTCTTTTACCTCCATGATCGCTCCCTTCGTCTCCAATGCCTTACGTTATCGATATTTACGGTAGCTAAAAGGTATACGGGTAAAATTACGGTAACACTTTATTGCAGGCAGTCAAGCAAGACAAGGAAAATCTATTGTATTATATTGATATCACAATAAATTTAATTTATCTGCCTTAAGACAACCCTCTTTAGGGCTGTGATCGTGCTGAATTGCAGCCATCGAACTCGCTATTTTGCTGCGTGAGATCAAGATCTAGATTTCAATTTGGCAGAAAAGCGTCAAGGTTTAATATCTGAGGCGTAGCATCCATTCGATTGGAGCCGGGAAGCGGCCAATGGACTATGAATGGCCGGTGCTGCTTGATGAGGGCGGCGGGTGTCGGCTTTCCTGGTACTAGGGCTCGATGGGATAGTGATATTTGACGCCCACACCGAATGTATAATCGGAATTTTTGGCGGCCAGCTCTCTGCGCCATCGAACCTGCACCCGATAGATATCAGGGCTGGCATCATAAGGTGAACGCTCGATGCCAATATAAATTTCAGATCCGGGCAGCGGCGCATAATCGGACTCGAAATACATACCACCGCGGCTGTAGTTATACATTTTAGCTTTATAATGGGTTCCTGCCGGTAAATTTTCAAGCAGGATATTGGCGGTGTGCTTTACACGCGCCGCGCCGCGTTGCTCTGAATCTATCATTCATGCCCCCTTCCACCTGGATGCGACATCCCAATCGTTTTGCAATCGCTTCGTAAAATGGTGTTGGCCGACACCATTTTAGAGATGGTGACCAACTGACAAATAAACCCAAAGCCCAAAGAAGTCAAAGAAAAAAGCAATCGGTTTTGAAAATAAATATAGAGTAATATTAATAGGTTATTTTTATAAGGGCTTATGTTATTGTTTATAGCCGATTTTTCTCAGAAATTCCTTGCGAACCTCGATATCCGCCTCATTTTCAATGCCTTTAGATTTATATCCATCAATGACACCCAAAATTCCGCGTCCCAGCTCGGTTTCAGCGATAATGACCTCAACCGGATTTGCAGTGGCGCAAAAGATTCGACAGACTTCGGGCACATTTTTAATCGCATTCAAGACGTTAATGGGGAAAAGATCCTTCATAAAAATAATAAAGCTGTGCCCGGCAGATAGATTAAGGGCGTTTTGCTGTGCCAGTTCCAAAAGGGCATCATCTGTGGCAGCATGCCGGATCAGGCATACATCTGATGCTTCGCAGAAGGCCACAGCAAATTTTGCCATGGGGACTGTGGTCACCATGGTTTCATAGATGTCTTCAACGGTCTTGATAAAATGAGACTGGCCCAGGATAAAATTGAGTCCTGCCGGATTTTCGATTTTAACGGTAGTGATTTCCATAAAACCCTCCAGCGTGAAAATGTTGTCCTTTTTTCATAAAACAAAAAATTGCCGGCGTGTAAAAATAAATCTTGACCTGCGTGCGTGGGTCTGATAATTGCTCATTTTTATAAGCCTGTGATACGTTGTGGCATCTTAACTGAGCACCACAAACTCCTCCAGGCTTACCGCTTTAAGCCCGGATTGCATCCAATGACACGTGCGTGAGTAAATGTAGCCTCCCACTGCTGCGATCCGGGCTTTTTTTGTTATCCCCCGATGGCGCGCATTTGCCCACAGACATGTGCCGACTTTTGAGGCGCCAAGTTATGATTTGAAGGCTTATGTATGACGGTATTCAGAAAGATTTGCGCCAAATCATTGTCCGAACCATTTTCTCTGATCACTTTTTTCAAATTTTCTTGACGATCACTCAGCAGGCAAGGTCTGAGTTGACCACTGGCAGTCAGTCTGAGTCGATTGCATCTGTCGCAAAAATGCTGGCTAATTGCCGGAATAAAACCGACCTCACCCTTGGCATCTGTATATTGATAACGCTGGGCCGGCCCGTCATGGGTGATTTCCCGTATCGGCTCCAGATTGCCGAGCACGCTGATACGATCTTTTATTTCCGGAACCAGTAGCGGTGGATCCGGACTAAAATCGGCCTGGCCGATGGGCATGTATTCAATAAAGCGGACATGAAACGGAGATTGAAAAGAGAGGCGCGCCATATCAACAAGCTCATCGTCGTTGACGCCCCGCAAGGCGACTATATTTAGCTTTATCGGGTAAAACCCCGCTCGATGGGCCGTTTCGATTCCTTGCCAGACCCGTTCAAATCTATCAAAACCGGTAATATCGTGATATTTCGATCGACTGAGTGTATCAAGGCTGATATTGATTCTGGATATACCGGCGGCCTGGATTTTTTCGATGTTCTCATTCAAATAAACGCCATTGGTGGTCAATGACACATCTTTGAGACCTTCAGTGGCAACCAATTTATGCAAAAAATTATAAACACCTTTTCTGACCAGCGGCTCACCCCCGGTAATGCGTACTTTAGATATACCCAGACGGGTGGCCACGCGAACGACCCTTAAGATCTCTTCGTAGGTCAATATATCAGCGTGAGACAGTTTGGGAATTAATTCTTGTGGCACGCAATAACGGCACTGCAGGTTGCAACGGTCGGTTATGGATATTCGCAGGTAATTCAAATGGCGGTTGCAGCTGTCAATTAGCTTGGATGGTTTTGATGCCATTATGTCGAATTCGGATTGCAATTAGGCCTCCTGGAATTCTTTCATCTGTTGGGGGTCAACTTCGAATTTTTCACGGTACTCAGGAATTTCAATGATTGGAGGCCGCTCATGACCTTCTATTTTGAAAATATCAGGTTCATACTTATCATTAACAAGGTTGTATTGAATCATCTCAGTAAATAGTTCATCTCTTAGATCGATTAGCCCCATGCGGATTTTGCGATTGATAAAGGTTTTCAAAATGACAAAGGCCATCCGCCCTAAGGCTTTGGTATCTTGATTACGATGTATGCGACGATCCAGATCGACTTGAGCCATGACATCCAGGCCCCACTTTTCGTAAATATCCATATTCATGCTGGTTTCAACCCCGTAGCCGATGGGAAACGGGATGCGTTCAAATACTTCGCGGAAACCGGCATATTCTCCTGAAAGCGGTTGAATTAATTGGGTGAGTTCTGGAAAAAATAACGAAAACAGCGGGCGGATAACCAGCTCTGTAACACGGCCGCCTCCGGTGGGGCGCATCTTCTTTTTGCCGATTGAAATCGGCCGATCGTAAAATGCTTTTACAAATTTAATGTCGTCATTAAGCAGCAATGGGCCCAGCAGACCATACGCAAAGCGATGATGAATATTTTTGATGTCGGCATCCAGGTAAACGATAACATCCCCCTTGGTAATAAAAAGGGCTTTCCAGAGATTTTCGCCTTTGCCTTTATAAGGTTCCAGGTGAGGTAAGATATCAGAGGCCTGATAAACATCAGCGCCGTATTGCTGGGCAATGTCGCAGGTTCGATCGTTTGAGCCGGAATCGATGACCACGATTTCATCCAGCAATGGATAGCGGGTCATCAGCTCTGATTTCATGATGATGATTTCTTTGGCAATGGTCTTTTCTTCATTAAGCGTCGGCAGACACAGGGAAATTTTAAGGTTCTTTTTGGACTTTGCGTCGACCAATCTGTTCAGATCCTTGAAGTCCGAATAATGAAACGTATTTTTCTCAAGCCATTTAATGTTCATCGCACACCCCACTGTCGATTGCCTTCAATACGCCGATAACCTGAGCAATTCCCCGGTACATGGGCTCAATTTCCATTGTGGCGTTTTCCTTGTAGCGGTTCTCGCCGTTGGTGACGCCCAGCGTAACGGCTGGAATCTTGCGCGAAAGAAAAATAGACAGCGCAGATTCTGTCGGCTTGGTAATCGGTTTAATGCCCAAAGCGTTTAGGACCGATGCCGCCTGTTTCACCAGCGGGTGGTTGTGCTTCAGGCGCGAAGCCCTCAGGTTACTGATGGTTTTCAAATTAATATCGGCTTCATATCTGTGACCAATGCCTTCAACAATGTCTCGAATTTCTCCGAATAGATTTTTAACGACTTTATAGGAGTCACTGCGTATCTCGAACCCCAGATTTGCTTCGGGAGCCAGTCTGCCGTGATTGGCACCACCGTTGATTCGCCCGATGACGATTCTTGACCGGGGCCTTTGGGAAAGCTTCAAGTTCATGATCTCGTTGATGACCTCATTTACAACGATGATCGCATTGGGTGTGTATTCGTTCAGTCGATTTCTTTCATCAGAAATAGTGCACCCAATTTCGCCCCGGATCATTCCATCCGAATAATAATTGAGGCGTCCCAATTCAATGCCTTCAACACAGATGCCGCCCCTGATGGGAGTGGGCCATGTTTTTAGCAGATGTCTGACGCCGCGCAGATTTCCCTTGCCAATGGATTGGATGGTACCGGCCAGCACAATATCGGATTCAAAAGAGATATCCAATTGTTTAAATATGGCCGGTAAAGATGTGATCACACCGACACCCAACGAGTTGTCCAACAGCCCGGGGCCGGTGATGGTGTTTTCTTTGATGGTGTAATTTAGCGGGCGATTTTTTTCATAAAACGTGTCCATATGGGCCAGAACAAAAATGGGTGGCTTGCTGGCATCAGTTCCACGAATAATGCCGATCGGGTTGCGATAGCCATCGGTGGTGACTTCGTCTACCTGAAATTCGGCCAAGCGCTCCATGAACAGTTTGCTACGCTTTTTTTCGCGAAATGTCGGCGCCGGGGTTTGGCCGATCAACACGATATTGGTGATAATGATTTCGCGCAGAGATTTTATTTTATTGACAAGGTCGGGTAATTGTTCAAAAAAGTTTGCCATGGCGCACCTTAGCACTTTTTGTTGATTGCAGCGCAGGGCAAATTTTGGATCACGGTCCGGCAGATCGCTGCACAAAACCCAATGATATCAGCGGGCCGTTTCGGGGATCCAAGAAATTTGCAAATGACCAGTGCTGAATACATATACGAAACGTTAAACCAATTTAAGTTACACTAAATTCCAAGATAAGGTCAACATCTCATCATCAATCAGCCAAATTTTTGCGGGTCGTGTATAATCATAGATATCTATAATTGTTTGAATTTTTATTCATTTTTAGTTATATGGCAAAGAGGGATAGGGTCATCTTAACTGACTGCTCAGCCATCTTTTTATTGGAATGAGTACATATTATTTCAGCATGTTATCGAAGATAGCGATGCACAGGATATTTTTAGCGCTGGTCTTACAGCAAAGGTCGATCGGACCTGCCGGCGCCTACTCAAGGAGGAAAAAATATGGCAAATCGTGAATATTATGACCTTGTTATTATCGGTGGCGGTCCCGCCGGCCTATCAGCCGCCATATATGCCCTCAGAGCATCGATGCGCACGGTTTTAATTGAAAAAGCCGCTGCTGGCGGACAGATGACGCAGACCGACGCCATTGAAAACTATCCCGGATTTAAAAATATTAACGGCTTTGATCTGTCTGAAAAATTTCTGGACCATGCCAAATCCTACAACTTGGAGGTCCTTTCCCAGGAAGTCACCGCCTTGGAACCGGGTCTTGATTGGCATACCATGGCGCTGGATAACGACGAGCGCCTTAAATCGCATACGGTGATTTTGGCTGCTGGTGGCCAGCCTCGCAAACTGAACATTCCGGGCGAAGATGAATTATACGGCAAGGGTGTCTCATACTGTGCGGTGTGTGATGGTTTCTTTTTTCGTAACAAAACCGTTGTGGTGGTTGGCGGCGGTGACACGGCCGCAGAAGAAGCGCTGTATCTTTCCAAAATTACTGCCAAGGTATATCTGGTTCATCGGCGGGATGCCTTACGGGCCAGTTCGATCTTGCAGCAGCGTGTGATGGCTGACAAAAAAATTGAGATTCTCTGGGATTCCATTGTCACATCCATTGATTCACATGCCGATCAAGTCAGCGCCGTTGCGTTGCAGAACACCCAGACCGGTGAAACGCGAAAGTTGGCCACAGATGGGGTTTTTATCTTTATCGGGTTTGACCCCAGCAACCAGCTGGTGCCCGCCGGCACCAAAGTCAATCCCGACGGGTATGTGTGTACCGATGAAAAGTGTGAAACCAATCTGCCCGGTGTGTTTGCTGTCGGTGATGTAAGGGAAAAATACGCGCGCCAAATCGTGCTATCGGCAGCTGACGGCTGCACCGCAGCGTTGGCAGCGGCTTATTACGTTGAAGTTAAACGGGCGGCTGAAAATTTATAAAAATTTGATTTTGCATGAAAATTAATGTGAAAATAAAAAGCCATGTTAAGACAGTAAGTTAAACAAATTCAAGACATACAACAAAACAGCTATCAGATATAATGAAAAAAAATCCTTTGACACGTAGAGAACTTGTCTTGCGATTACAGATAATTAGACCCACCGCCATCAATGGCGTTTAAATTATTCATTAATTTTCATGCAAGATACAGGTATTAATGTTTTTGTGATGCCAGCTCTTCAATAACGCCGTACCAGAGAAATGGCAGGCTGATCAATGCAAAAACCCCCAGGATGACCAAAATGATATTGATGATGGTTCTCGAGCGGCTGACGAAGTGCGAAGATAGATTGAAGTAGCGTCTGACATAAGATGATTGGGTGGCTTGTTGAACAATATAAAGAATTAGGATTGGCGCGACAACCCAAACGACACTCAGATCTTCACTGATGAAATGCCATTTTTTGAGAACTTCGGCAACGATGACCCCGAAACCGGAAAGTCCCAGCAGGCAAAAGATAAACCAGGATATCGATTTAAGGCGACCCATGGGTATATCAACACTCTGATTTTATAAACGTGCTTCCCTGATGGCGCCAAACGCGGCAAAACAGGCATTTTTATGCAAAAGCTCGACACGGTCGAATCCGACTTTGCGCAGAAGCGCCAACTGGTAGGTGACGGGTCGAGGTGAATCTTCCTTGTCGATATAGTCAAAGACCTTCGCGCGATAGTCATCACCGCCCAGCGAGTAAAGATAGTCACCATACCGTTGCCACATCAGTTCCTGGATAGGCTCCGTCTCATGGGACACCAGGTCCGTAATCCAGACGCTGCCGCCCGAAGCCGTCAGCCCAAAGATTTTTTTAAATACAGCCTCCCAATCTTTTTTATCCCGTAAATGATGCAAAACAGCTGCTGCTAGAATGACATTATAGTGGTGTGCGGGCAGCTCAATTTCACGAAAATCGCCCTGTAACGTTCTGATATTACCGCGATTGACGGCTGCGATGCGCTCATGGGCTTTTTCCAGCATAGGGTGGCTAAGGTCCACCAGATCAACATCAAACGGGCTGACGTATTCAGACAGCTTTAGGGTGTTATTACCCGCGCCGCAGCCGATGTCCAAAACGCGCTGGATAGTTCGGGTAGACCCAACCGCTGCCCGGCTGATTAACTCCATGGCCAGGGGGGCATCCATTATGGTTGTGGCTCCGTTTTCAAGATTAGAAAAACGTTCGACATCCCGGTCAAATCTTTTCTTGATGTCCTTAACTGATGATTTTTCTTCAAGGGGTCTTCCCATTTTTTTCACCATCTGGCTAAAAGCGATAAAAAGCCGTCTATTAATTTGAATCAGCTTTCTTTTTGAAATAATTGAATCATCAATTCCAGGTCACCGCTAACGGTATATTTTTGCTCCATAAACATTTGCTGTCCATCGGCTTTGCGCGTCATGATATCCATCCATAATTCAAAAGGTGTCACAATGGTGATGTCGGGATTCTCTGCGTGACCTTGTTCAGCAAATACATTATCTTTTTCAATGATGAAGTGGCAAGCATCGGTCACTTCATCTGAAAAATGAAATTGCAAAATTTTCTTCTCTTCACCGACGGCTTCCTTATTCAGCCCCATGGGGAAGGTCCTCATAAAGCTTTCGATGGTATCCGGCCTTGGAACCAGATTTTTCTCGCGGAATTCTTTGGGTGTAACACCTTCGGCAACACAAGTCTTCCAGAATACATTACTTGTCAGGGCAAATGTTTGAAAATCAATGAAAGGCTGTTGGATCTGTTGCAACGTTTCAGCGGAAACTTGCCGGGAGTCAACCAATTCGCTCCCAGCCTGAACCGTTGCCGCAAGTACCGCTGCTTTTGCGTCCTTATCCCGATATAATATTTCTGCCGCTGGGCGATATATTTCAGCCAATAGTTGGTTGCGGCGGTCCAGTAAAAATTGGACATAGTGTGAAAGCTGATCAAAAACGGACATCTCAATAAAGCCCGCCACCGACAGCACAACCGCATCGGGAGGGGTGTAGCGCAGGGGGTGCGCACTGCGGTTGCCTTGTTGTTCAATAAAGGGTTCTAAAAATGGGATCGTGCGCTCCATGAAAGCCTTCATCTCGGCGTTGAGGGTATAGTTATACAAGGGCGTCGCATAAACCGCTATATCCGAATCAAGCCACTTGGGGAACAGTTCTTTGGTCATGTCGTCTTTGTGCAGACATTTACCGGGGGTTTTGGTCCAGCAGGTGTAGCAACCGATGCAATAGTTGATTTTTTTTTCACGCAGATTGACGACTTCCACCTCTGCGCCTGCGTCTTGCATACCTTCGACAAGATGATTGAGCATCAGTTCGGTTTGGCTTTGCCCCCCGGTGCGGGGGCTGGAGTTAAGGGCCAGTATTTTCATGTTGTCCTCCTTGTCTAGCCGGCTTTACGCTGAGATAAGCCGAGTGAGAAAAGACCCCAATCAGTTGTCATTTCTTATCCGCGTCGAGCTGTCAAGACTTCTTTTCGAAAATGCGATCAGGTCAATTGTTCTGGTAAAATTGGAGGATGGCGTCTACCAGACCGGGGATGGTGTAGGATTCGGCGGAGATATGGACTTGAAAACCCAGTTCTTTAGCGGTATCGGAGGTAATCGGTCCGATACTGGCAATGGTGACATCTTGGATGAGCGCCTTAAAATCTGTTGGCGGTAAAAGCGCTTTAAAATTTGTTACGGTGGACGAGCTGGTAAAAGTGATCATATCCACCCGCTTATCCTTGAGCTGCTGGATGAGATCATCCATATTTTCGGCTGCTTTTAAGGTTTCGTAGGCCGGTATTTCAGTGACGGCAGCGCCCATTTTTGTCAGCTCTTGCGGTAAAATCGGACGGGCTTCCTTAGCACGTGGCAGCAGTATTTTTTTGCCCTTTAAATTTTCTTTTTTAAATGCTTTTATCACCGATTCTGCTCGGTATGTTTCGGGCACGATATCACTGGTCAATCCAAATTCCAGCAAGCGGGCAGCAGTGGCCGGACCAATGGCCGCTGTTTTCAAGTGACCCAATACCCGTACGTCATTACCGGCGACAAATAGCTGCTCGAAGAAATAGCTGACCCCGTTGACGCTGGTAAAGACAATCCAATCATAGGTGGATAGGCCCGCGACTGCCTGCTTGAGAGGCTGGGGATCTTTGGGTGCTCTAATTTCAATGGTTGGGTACTCAAGGCATTCGGCACCCAGTTCCTCAAGCCGCTTGACCAGATCACTGGCCTGTTGGCGCGCACGGGTGACGACGATACGTTTCCCAATCAGCGGTCGTTCCTCAAACCATTTCAGCGATTGACGCAATGTGACGACATCACCAACCACTATAATGGCCGGTGCCTTCAAACCAGCTGCCTGGGCCGTATCGGCAATTGTGCTCAGTGTTCCGGTAACGGTTTTTTGACGGGAAGTCGTGCCCCATCGAATCAAGGCAACCGGCGTATCCGGCGATTTGCCGTTGTCGATTAAACGCTTTGATATATTGGGCAAATTTTTAACGCCCATGAAAAAAACAAGGGTGCCGATGCCCTTGGCCAGCGAAGACCAATTAATGCTCGTTTCTGCTTTGGTTGGATCCTCATGGCCGGTTACAAAGGCCAGGGTCGAGGTTAATTGACGATGGGTCAGTGGAATACCGGCGTAGGCTGCTGCGGCAATGGCAGAAGTAACGCCGGGAACGATTTCAAATGCGATGCCGGCTTTCAAAAGCGCTTCAGCCTCTTCACCACCGCGGCCGAAGATAAACGGGTCGCCGCCTTTAAGTCGGGTGATCACGCCTCCGGATTGGGCTTTTTCGACGAGCAAATGATTGATCTCATCCTGGGAAAGGGTGTGGTCGCCGCCTTTTTTGCCAACATAGATCAGCTCGGCGGATTTACGGGCGTGTTTTAACAGGGCAGGGGCAGCCAGGTAGTCATAGATGATGACATCTGCCCTTTGGATACATTCTTTGCCTTTGACGGTGACCAGACCCGGATCACCGGGACCGGCACCGACCAGATATACTTTAGCTTTCATAGCCCTCGGGTGATATGGTTTTAAGTTGTTCCAAGATGTGATCCGCTCCCCTGGCAAGCAGCTCTTCAGCCAAATCGATACCAATGGTCTCCGATGAAGCAATCGGCCCGCTTTTTTCCCCTTTGATGACCTTGGCACCATCAACATCTGCTACCAACCCGATAAGCGTAAACGTCTGATCACTGATGGTTCCGTGACCGGCAATGGGTACCTGGCAACCGCCTTCGAGCCGCTTGAGAAAAGCGCGTTCGCCGGCAACCACTGCCCGGGTGGGTGCATGATCCATGGTCGCGACCATCGGGCCCACAGCCGGGTCATCGGTGCGAGCCTCCACACACAAGGCGCCCTGGCCGATTGCTGGCAGCATGACCGTAGCGTCCAGGTATTCGGTAATTTGATGTTCCAGATTCAGCCGTATGACCCCCGCTGCTGCAAGGACCAGGGCGTCAAAATTTTCAGACGCCAGCTTTTTAAGCCGCGTATCAAGATTTCCTCGGATGGGCTGGATGACCATATCCGGTCGGGCATGCCTGAGCTGAGCACCGCGCCGCAAACTGCTGGTGCCGATAACACTGCCTGCAGGCATTTCCTTGAACGGTTTGCCATTGCGGGAGATAAAGACATCCACCGGGTTTTCACGCTGTGGGATCGCCCCGATACACAGTCCTTCCGGAATGTCAGCTGGCATATCTTTCATGCTGTGAACCGCAATATCAATGCGGCCGGTCAGCAATGCTTCTTCAATTTCTTTTACAAAAAGGCCTTTGCCGCCCACCTTGGCAAGGGGCACATCCAGAATCTTGTCTCCTTGGGTTTTTATGATGGTTATCTCGATGGGAGTTGATGGGAATTTTTTTTCAAGAAAGGATTTGGTCCAGTTGGCCTGCCACAGCGCCAGTTTACTGCCACGGGTTCCGATTCTGATTGGATCGTTCATCTGACTCAATGGCCGCAGCCGTCGCAACTCGATGCTGCGCAGCCGCCGCAGGAAGATGCCCCGGCAGAACTGGATACGGTTTCCCCACCACTGCCTTTTGAGATAAACCCGCAAGGGGACATCAGTTTGGACACCTTTTTACTCTTGCAGGAAGGACAGTCGGGCTTTTCGCTTCCAAAAACCAGGTACTCAAAATCTTGGTCGCAGTTATTACAGTGATATTCGTAAATCGGCATAGCGTTCTCCCGCTATTTAGTATAGTCGTCTCAGGCCTCTCTGATTAAGTAATCATCACGGCTTCAAAAGCAAGGTTTCAGAATGAAATCAAGTCAGAAAAACGTAAATAAACATAAAATCCGCAGTGCTGTCAAGCTTCGAGCTGCTCAATTACCCCAGCGGCAATCAATGGCAGCATGATTTCATGGTGCCCGACCAAATTGACACCTCGTCCACCGCGGGCTGTCGGGCGCTGGACAACATTGGTCAAAGGCCGATAGTGTTGGATAAAATCCAAATTAACTGTGGTGAATTCATTTAGTTTGTGGCCCAGGTTGCGCGCCAGGGTGACGGCCTTTAGAAAAACTTCCGGTAAGATGACCGCGGACCCGACATTCAAATAGACGCCCTTTTGAAGACGGGCCACCATGGCTGACAATAAGCGGAAATCGCGGTGAGAGGCCTCGCCGGTTCGGGCGGCGTCACATTGCGGATGCATGTGAACAATATCGGTTCCGATGGCGACATGCACAGTGACTGGAATCCCCAGCCGATAGCCGGTCGCCAGAATGCTCTGCTGGTTGTAGGGCAATTTTTTTTCATCAATGGCGCGCCCAACGGCTTGCCCCAGCCCCTCTGTGTCCGGCTGCATATCAACCAGCGCTTTCCCCAAAAATATAGCGGTATCCTCAGCCATGCCAAAGGAACCATCATCGATTGCAGCGGCGACGTCTTCAGACGTGTGACCAACCATGGCCAATTCGACATCATGCACAATGCCGGCACCATTGAGAGCCACACAATCCACAATACCGCGCTCCATCAGATCAATTACCACCGGATTCAGTCCCACCTTGATTACATGCGCGCCCATTCCCATAATCACCATTTTTTTAGCGCGTGCAGCGGTTGCCAGCGTGTTGATAACCCATTTAAGATCGCCGGCGGCCAGAATGTCGGGTAGTTTTTTTAAAAAGTCTTTAAAAGCGCATCCTTTCTGCCAGGTTTTTGCAAAACTGCTTGTGCTCACCTTGCTGGTGCGCTGCGCCAATGAATAGGTGTTAACCTGTCTGAGGTCCAGTGGTTTTATTGATTTGGGCATAATCGTGTCCATTCAACGGAGGTTATCTTAACAGTCAAACCTCTCTCATTTGGGTGCAAAAAGCATGCGTTCAACCAGATCGCATAAGATGTGACCTAGCGTGATATGGGCTTCCTGGATCCGGGCGGTATCATCGGAAGGAGCTGTAAACACCAGTTGGGCACTGTTGGCGAGCGTTCCGCCGCGCCCGGTGAAAGCAATGGAAAATAAACCTTTTTCATTGGCCAGCTCGAGGGCCTGTATAACGTTTTGCGACTTTCCACTGGTGCTCATACCCCAGGCGATATCGTTTTTTTTACCCAGGGCTTGGATTTGCTTTGAAAAGATATCGTCAAACTGAAAATCGTTTCCTACGCTGGTCAGAATAGAGGTGTCGGTAGTCAGCGCAATGGCTGCCAAAGGTGGGCGTTCGATTTTATAGCGGTTAACGAATTCGGCGGCCAAATGTTGTGCGTCTGCGGCACTGCCGCCGTTGCCGAAAATGAGAATCTTGTTTTTGGTCCGCACGCAGTCTACCAGCTTTTCAGCCGCAAACTGAATCTTATCCATGTGCGCTTCAATAAATTGGCGCTTGACGTCAAGGCTTTCCTCAAGCTGCTGTAGAATAATGTCTTTCATTGTATTATCCTGCTCAACCCGCTGAACGTGTGGCCTTGGGTGAACTTTTCTTTTCGATTTCGCTTATCTCTTCGGATGCGTCTTTACCCAGTTGCTCGGCTTTTTTAAACTCAACTAAGGCGTCATCCAGACGGTTTTGCTTGCGATAAAGCTGGCCTAAACGGTACCGAAAAAGACCATTTTCAGGGGACAGTTGCACGCTTTCGCGACAAAACATCAGGGCAATACTAGGATCCTCCTCCTGCTCGGAAAACAGACAGCCCATTGCCGACAATGAAGCAGCATCAGAGGGATTGTATTTAATGGCCTTTTTGAAGGCAGTAATAGCGGCGTGCGTGTCGCCAATTTCGGTATAACATTCGCCTAGGTAGCGAAATGCCGCACTGGACGCCGGTTCGAGGGCGGCAGCCCGTTGCAGGAATTTTTTGCCGCTTTCAGGCTGTTTCATTTCCATCAACAGCCTGCCGGTTTGAAAAGTGATTTCAAACACATCCTGATTGATGGCATTGGCTTTTAAAAAAAGATCCAGCGCTTTTTGACGATCGCCGTTCAACATGTGGATAAACCCCATATTGTACCAGGCCATGACTTCACTATGATTCAATTTGACAGCTGAATTAAATTCCAGCTTGGCTTTTTCATATTCTCCGAGCAGGCCGTAGCAAACACCCAGACTGTTGTGAACATTGATGTTTTTCGGATCCAGTTTCAGGGCGAGTTGAAATTCTTCAATTGAACCGTTGATATCACCTTGGTCGAATAGTTGATCTCCGCTGATGTTTAGACTCACCGAATCAAAAGCCACAGCGCTGTTGGGCCCCAGAAATGCTGCGTGATTCAATGCCTTAAGCGCATTGGCGAGGATGTCAGCCGGTTGATAATTAAGGGTTGGGTATTCGGCGATACCAACGCTGACGGTTAAATCAGCCTTATTTTTTGATGTCTCTTGAAACTGCAGTGCCAGTTTCAAACAGCGGTCGCTGTTTTTCTGATCAAAATAGGCGCCGAACAATCCCTGGTTTAGCAATCCCCAAATGCCATTGTGCTTTTGACAAAAATTGTTGAATAATTTGGCTGCTCGTTTGTGGGCCACCGCCGGATCGGTTTTAGGCCTTTTTTCAGGAGCGGAAGTGTCGTTATCATCGATCTGGAAAATAAGACCGGCAAACAGCGTGGTCTGAGCCAGCTGCTCTAAAGCGTGAGTTAAAAACGCTTGCCCTGTCAGCAGGCCGGGATAAATGGATTGAATCGCCTTTTGAATGCTGACAGGAATGTGGATTCTCTTTTTTTGCAAGTTATCTGCTTCAGCCTTAGCGTGCAGAAAGTGTCGCGTGGATTCCCGGTTGTGATAGAGTTCAGTTGGGTAATTTCGCATATCAGGCTTTCATTATCCGATTTTTAAATGCCGTTTCAATTATCGCGACCTCGTCCATCTGGATGGTTCGCGGATCCATTACAAACAAGTCATCTTCAATTCGGCCAACAATAGGGGGATCGTTTTGGCGCATCATTTTTTCCAGCTTGTTGGGCGATACGCCATCGATTTGGACGCCAATACACAAACTGGGAAGCTCCATAAGCGGCAACGCACCGCCTCCGGTTTTGGAAGCGCGTTCCAGTAGGTGGATGTGCATGCGGGAATCATCGATTCGCTTCAGGCGCTCAGCTAATTCTTGGGCGCGGGCTTGGATTTCAGGCAATGACAGCATGATCATCTGCAAAGTGGGTATATTGCGTGCAGCCTTTGCTTCGTCACGGTACAGTCGCAGGGTGCCCTCCAATGCGGCCAGTGTGAGTTTATCAATTCGCAGCGCTCGTGTCATCGGGTTTTGCTTGATGGCATCGATGACTTTCTTTTTGCCGACAATAATGCCGGCCTGGGGACCGCCCAGCAGCTTATCGCCGCTGAAGGCAATCACATCGGTTCCGGTATTAACGGATTCCTGAACAGTGGGCTCTTTGAGCAGGCCGTACTTTGAAAAATCAATAAACGTGCCGCTGCCAAGATCCTCCATGACCGGCAGTTGGTGCGCTGCACCCAGGTCAACCAGCTCTCGCAATGAAACTTCCGCCGTGAAACCGACAACGCTGTAGTTGCTGGTGTGGACTTTTAACAGTAAGCCGGATTGCGGTCCGATAGCCGTCTCATAATCTTTCAGATGCGTGCGGTTGGTGGTTCCGACTTCTTTGAGAATCGCACCGCTTTTGGCCATCACGTCCGGCACCCGGAAGGACCCACCGATTTCAACGAGTTCACCGCGGGAGACAATCACTTCTTTATCTCTAGCCAAGGTATCCAGGCTCAAAAGAACCGCACCGGCATTGTTGTTAACGGCTAAAGCTGCCTCTGCCCCGCTGATTTCACAGATCAACGCTTCGACATTGCTGTAGCGCGACCCCCTTTTGCCTGCCGCCAGATCGTATTCCAGATTAGAATAACGGCCGGCAATCGCCAAGAGGTTGTCAATTACCTCAGGCGCCAGCAAAGAGCGGCCCAAATTGGTATGGACCACAATCCCGGTTGCATTGATCGTGCGTTTGAGGTTCGGCGTCATGGCTTTGCGAACCGCCTGTGCCACCGCATCTGTCATTTGCTTATCTGACACGCTGTTTTGGTCTATCGCAGAATCCTTGTCGAGGATTTGTTGTCGTTTGCGAGCGATGACATCACGAATTGAATTGACAACCACCGAATGTGGAATGCTTTCAAAGAATGCTTCTTTTGAAACCAGGTCTAGCAGGTAATCCACACCTGGTAGCTTGCGCAACAGCGCCTGTTGATCCGGCGCAATGGCCACCAATTTTTTCTTTTGTGATTTTGCTTTTGTCATGATGTGATTCCGAATTTAGAGCATGTTACGCATTTTATGCGTCTGCCATCAATGCCAATTCAGGTGAAGATTCCAGCACCTTTATCGGGATTTGGTCAATAATTTGCGGAAAATCAGAAAGCGACAATCCAATCACGCCCATCCGTCTGGCAAGGTCGTCGGTGTTTAATCGTTCCAGTTCCAGCCCGGTATGAAATCTGCTCATGAGAAGATCAGCCAGATAAACAGTATGGACGAGTGGCTTGTGTTGGGTCGCCTTATCGGGATAATGATGATGGCGTATGGCTTCCACCAAAGATTCTGGAAAAGACCAATTCAGTGCGAGCTCTGCGCCGACCTCGGTATGATCGGTTCCCAGCACTTGTCTTTCAACCTCGGAGAAATTTTTTTCACCCTGAATAAGTTCACGGTAAAAGAGCGGAAAGCCGGCGTGGATAAATTGATCCAATGCCACCTTGCCGATATCATGCAGCAGTCCCGCCATATAGGCTGTTGATGGGTCTGCCCGGCCGGTCAAAGTCGCCAGTTTTTCAGCAATGACCGCTGTGCCGATCGCATGATGGTAAATGCCGCCCTTGCACAGTGAATAACCCCAACCGATCTGATTAAAGAAGTTGTTCAAGGAGGCCGAAATGACAAACTTTAGCAACAGATGTTGACCCATCATTACCAGAGCGTGATCCAGAGACTCGATCCTTTTGTGACGGGCAAACATGACGGAGTTGCAAAGCTGCAGTGTCCTGGCGCTGATCACCTGATCCTTTCGGATTTCATCGGTTATCGTTTTGATTTCATACTGGTCAGAATGGATGATGCGCATTATTTTTAATGCAATTTGCGGTACGGGCTGTAATTTTTTTATCGAATCGGAGATTTCCCGGCGCTCAGGTATGTTAATATCGGCATCGCCTGAAAGCTTGTCAAACCCTGCCGGCTCAATGCAAAATTCGCCTGTGTCCAAATCCAGCTCAAGCCGGCAGGTGAAAAACCCACCGGTTTCCAATTTATCAACTGTTATATTTTCGGCGGCTATCAACTGCATGACCCGTTCGGTGGTGCGCCCGCCAATATCCATTTCAAGGTCGGTATCACTTAACGGTCCCACCAGCGCACCGCCGGCGATGCAGGCTTTCAGGTTCCCAGCCGTAGCGCCGTCTTTGTACAAAGCGTGAACAAAAGGCGGAAAGCCGGTAGATGCATATTTTTCAGGTTGAAAGCTTTCGTCCGGGGTTGCAGGTTCCGGAAGCAGCAGATGAATTAAGCCACCGACACCGGCAACCGCATCATAAAGCGCTACGCCGACACACGTTCCCAGATAGGCTTCCAGTACCAAGGGCTGTTGGCCATCCACACGGTAGCTTCCGGCGGCGACATGGTATCGATTTTTTTCTTGCATCAGGCTCTTCGTCTCACTTGAACGGCTGCATGTGTATTTGATATTTATCTGTAAATATTCAAAATTTATCATATATCATTATAAAGTCAATTGTTTCAATACAATTATAGACACCTCATGTGCGAGTCGCTCAATTTACTTTATGATGCAAATCATATAAGATGTGAGTAAGATAAAGGTTTCAGGTTTCAGTGTTCTGGTGTCAGTCCTTCTATTCGTCCCTGACACCTGAAACCCGACACCTGAACCGCCAACTGCGGTACTTTAGACCCTGACACCCGCCTGCGCGGACGTAGCCGCTACGGCGCGGCGAAGGCCCGACACCTGAAACCCTAATAGAATTAGAGAGCCCCAACTTTTGTGAGCGTTTCATAAGAACATTAGGAGATGCAATGCAAAATATACTGGTAACCGGCGGCTGTGGCTTCATTGGAACAAATTTCATTTATTATATGCTGTCACATCCAGAATTCAATGGTCGCATTATCAATGTCGATAAACTGACCTATGCCGGCAATCTGGATAATCTGGCGGCTGCCCAAAAACAATTTTCAAATCGCTATGTATTTGTGCAGGCCGATATTTGTGATCAGCAGGCGCTAAAGACCGTATTTGAACGCTATGCGGTGGATGCCATCTGTAATTTTGCTGCTGAATCGCATGTCGACCGCTCGATTGTAGCGCCGGATGCCTTCATCAAAACCAATATTGAAGGTACGTTTTGTCTGCTGGAATTGGCCCGTCACCATCAACACCAGCTGAAACTGTTCCACCATGTCAGCACCGACGAGGTCTATGGCTCACTGGGCCTGGAAGGTCATTTTACCGAACAAACCCCTTATCGGCCCAACAGCCCTTATTCAGCTTCCAAAGCCTCTTCCGATCATCTCGTCAGAGCGTACTTTAAAACCTTTGGCCTGCCAGTGACGATTTCCAATTGCTCCAATAATTACGGGCCTTACCAGTTTCCCGAAAAAATGATTCCGCTGATGATCATCAATGCACTGGAGGGCAAGCCGCTACCGGTTTACGGCCAAGGGCAAAATGTAAGGGACTGGCTATACGTTACGGATCACTGCCAGGCCATTTGGAAGATTATGCAGGCCGGCACCCGGGGGGAGATGTACAATATCGGGGGACGCTGCGAAATGGCCAACATCGATTTGGTGGAGCGTATCTGCGATCTACTCGATGAGCTCGTCCCGCGACCTGATGCATTTCCGCGGCGCGATCTGATTACCTTTGTCGAAGACCGACCCGGTCATGATCTGCGATACGCCATCGATTTCAGCAAGTTGACAGATGAACTGGGCTGGCTGCCGGCGGAAACCTTTGATAGCGGTATCCGAAAAACCATTCAATGGTATTTGGATCATCAGTCTTGGGTGGATCAGATCAAGAGCGGCACTTACTATCAGCGCTGGATGAAGCAGCAATATGGGAAAGGGTAAAAAATCCCTTGGAGTATTGGCGTAATGGAGTTTTGTATGTACTGTTTGATTTTTTGGTGTCCTTCATTTTACCATTACTCCAGCACTCCAGTACTCCATTACTCCTGCAAAAAGTGATCGGCTTCATATTGTAAAAAGAAATGCTCACGAATGAAACAAGCTAAAGACCGGATAATATTTCCCCTGGATGTGGCCTCAATTGCAGAAGCCAAGAGCTTTATTGAGCTATTGGCCGGAAGCGTGGGTCTGTTCAAGGTGGGGCTGGAATTATTTATTCAGGCCGGCCCGGAAATTATCGGTTTCATCCATTCACAAACTCAAGCCCGGGTATTTCTGGATTTAAAATTGCATGATATACCGGCCACAGTCGAACGGGCCATGGCGCGGATCGCAGATTTGGGCGTTGCCTTTGCCACGGTCCACGTGGGCGAAAGCCAGCGGATGCTGGCCGCAGCAGTCAAGGGCAGTGGCGGGCAGGTGAGGGTATTGGGAGTTACCGTTTTGACCAGCGTGTCAACCGAGGATTTGAAATCAGCTGGCTATCGTCCGGAATATTACAGCGATATGCAACAGACAGTCATGGAAAAGGCGGCTATCGCCCATGCCGCCGGTTGTGCCGGCGTCATCTGCTCGGGTCTTGAAGTCAGTTACATCAAAGATAAAATAGGTCATGCGTTCTTAGCGGTGACACCGGGAATTCGTCCGGCCTGGACCGTGACAGCCGAAGAGGATCAACGCCGGATTACCACGCCGGCTGATGCCATCAGCGCCGGAGCGGACTATCTGGTCATTGGCAGACCGATTCGGGATGCAAAGGACCCTGTAGAAGCAGCGAAACGCATTGCCGAGGAGATTGAGGGCGCTTTTTAGTTTTTACGCTTTTTAAATAATTTTTTAAAGATCATGTCATTTTCTTCAAGGCGCTATGATCGGCAAACCGCCTGTGGCCTGATATTTGGGATTTAACCGATATTTGTACCAGATCCAAAGGCCTGGGTGCCGAAATCCCAAATATCCAGGCCAATATCAACCATGGGGGCGGTATATCAGCATAGCGCCTTTCAGAAATTAACATGACCTTTTTTATGAGATATGCCGGGATACATTGAGCACCTGTTGGGCTTTAAAAAATGAGCAAACGGCATTACGGGCCAACCGGCTCAACCCATCAAAAAAGCAGGGCTCTTTCGGTCCCTGCTTTTTTATCGTTCGTTTAGGATATTTTTGAATGGTTTAGCGCACCGGAATGAGCATAATTTCAATGCGGCGATTTTGTTTGCGCCCCTCTTCATCCTCGTTCGAGGCCACCGGTTTGTAATA
The DNA here is from genome assembly GCA_030066985.1 of Desulfobacterales bacterium. Lineage (NCBI taxonomy): Bacteria > Pseudomonadati > Thermodesulfobacteriota > Desulfobacteria > Desulfobacterales > Desulfobacterales bacterium. The sequence goes on along the minus strand of JASJAN010000021.1, from coordinate 33,368 downwards.
GCTGAAACCGCTGGCGGTGAGCCTTTCGGGTTCGATTCCGCCCTGCTCCTGTAAAAAACGCACAACCGCTGTCGCTCTGGCGGCCGACAATTCCCAGTTGGTGGGAAATTTCGCGAGCAGCGCTCCGCCGATTTTGACGTCATCGGTGTGGCCCTGCACGACAATCATCTGGTCGGCCTTATCCTTAAACGATTCGGCCAATCTTAATATGACTTCCTGTCCTTCGGGTTTGATTTTGACACTGCCTGAATCGAACAAAATTTTATCGACAAAAGTCACCATTAATTTACCTTCGATTTCCTGTATGCGGACGTCTTTGCTGGCAATCTGTGATTTTAGATTATTTTCAATTTCCTGTCGCGTTTGATCCAATTCTGAGATTTCTTTTTTTTGAACCTCAACCGTTGTTCTTTCCTTATCCAACTCCCGTTCCAACTGCGCAACCTGATTTGACAGGCTTTTGTTTTCTTGTTCCAATCTTTCACGCGTGGTATTTGCCTGGTTTTCAAGTTCGACGTATTTATTTTTAGAAACACAGGAGAACACCAGCAAAATACTCAAACTCAATGCGAAAAACATGAATTTTTTGGACATGATCAGCCTCCTTTAGCGGGTTTTTTAACAACGGATAAACACATTTGTGCTAAAAATTTTAAAGGGAAAATGGAAGTGGATACCATTTTTAGGTGCCCTTATAAGCAAAACAGGAATTTTTAGGTTTGTCAAATTTTTCGCAGGCTGTCTTGAAGGCTCATTTGGATGCGGTAGGGTAGGGTCGATTGTTAGAGGCCAGCACAGAGCATCTGGCAGTCTGGTGATGTTGGTCAAAATCAAAAACCCTGTTCTTCAGATAGAAAAACAGGGCCAATTCTGGCTTTTATTATTATTGGTGCGACCAGGTTGCTTTGCGGCAAAGTCAGTAGCGCAAGGATATTCCAAGTCATTGAGCGGTGTCAACCCTTGCGACGCCTTACGGTTGGTCGAATCCTTGCGCTGAAGTCGACCTTAACAACTTTGCCAAGCAGAAGTCAATGTGGCTGCCAAGTTTAATTTTGGATACCACTTTGTCCAGACACGGAGCCTACGGCAGCCGCCTTAAATTGAAGATGTTTTCAAAAATATTGCGTCAACGCCATTCAGAACATATGAAAAAAACGATACCCAAATATCCCCAGAACAAGGGCGCCGATCATTATAGCAAACAGCATCTGTTCGGTGCTAAATTTCTTCATGTTTCCCGGCCTATTTTTTTCGGGTCACCCCTATGTGCCCAAGGAGAACATGCGTGTCTTGCAAACGCTTATGACTGGCCGTTTTTATCCAATTCAAAAGCTGTGTGCAGCACGCGTACGGCCAGTTCGGTGTATTTTTCTTCAATGATACAGGAAATTCTGATTTCAGAAGTGCTGATCATCATAATGTTGATGTTTTCTTTGGCCAGGGCATTGAACATTTTGGAAGCAACCCCCGAGTGATCTTTCATACCGACGCCAATAACGGAGACCTTGGCAATCTTTTCATCGCCAAATACATCTTCAGCCTTAATGTCTTTGGCAATTTGGGTCTGCATTTCCATGGCTTGCTTAAAATCAGGACGCGGAACGGTGAACGTCAAATCGGTTTGTCCCCCTGCGCGGGTATTTTGAATGATCATATCCACAACGATACCGGCATCAGCCACCGGGGTGAAAATCTTGGCGGCGATTCCTGGTATGTCTGGGACTTTTTTTAAAGTGATGCGGGCTTGATTTTTATCATGGGTGACGCCGGATACGACCAGGCGCTCCATTCCGGAATTTTCATCGACTACCATGGTTCCCTCCTCCTCGCTGAACGATGATCTGACGTGCACCGGGATGTTGTATTTTTTGGCAAAACCCACGGAGCGGATTTGCAAGACCTTAGCTCCCAGGCTGGCCATGTTCAGCATTTCATCATAGGAAATGGCATCCAGCTTGCGGGCTTGCGGGCAAATGTTGGGATCGGCTGTGTAGACACCATCCACGTCGGTATAGATTTCACAAACATCGGCTTTAAGCGCCGCAGCAATGGCCACAGCGGATGTGTCTGACCCGCCGCGCCCCAGGGTTGTGATGTTGCCATTGGGATCGCATCCCTGAAACCCGGCCACCACAACAATATGACGGTCATCCAGCAGCTCCTGAATACGTTCGGCCCGAATATCAAGAATGCGGGCATTACCGTGGCATTGGTCGGTCAGGACTTCGGCCTGATGCCCCAGTAACGACTGGGCCGGATAATTCATCGATTTGAGCGTCATGGCCAGCAGGGCAGAAGTGGTCTGTTCGCCGGTGGCCAGCAACACATCCAGCTCCCTTTTGTCCGGTACTTGGGAAATGTCACTGGCCATACCAATCAGGTTGTCGGTAATACCGGCCATAGCTGAAAGGATAACGACCACCGAATTGCCTTGGTCATAGGTTTTGGCAACCCGGGTGGCCACATTTTGGATCCGTTCCAGGTCCGCAACCGAAGTGCCGCCATACTTTTGAACAATTAAAGCCATTTTTTTCGTGGTTTCTCCCTTCACCACAAAGAACACGTAGGAGCACGAAGATGATGACAACATTAAATTTCGTCTATAATTTTTGGTCTTCGTGTTCTTCGTGGTAGATGTTAATACGCTTATCTAGCTAGACGCCCAACTCATGGCTGCTATTATTTATCATCTAAAACTAGAATTCCAGAGCTTTTAGCAAATTAGCAGCCGGATGTCCATATGCAAATAGATCAATGCGGCGGGTCATCTCGCTTATGATTTTAAACTGTAGCTGTAGATAGTTCAGCAGCGTACCTTTCGATAGCTTTTCGGCCCATTCGATGGCGATGACCGCATCTGCCCGCAGAACTTCGTCCAAACCAATATCCTCCAGTTCAAAAGGGTCGTCAATGCGGTATAAATCCACGTGATACAGCGGAAAACGACCGGGGTATTCATTGATCAATGTGAATGTCGGGCTGGTAATATAGTACTGGTCAGAAACATCAAGACCTCTGGCCAGTCCCTGCACCAAGGCGGTTTTTCCGCTACCCAGATCACCGCTTAAGCCAATGGTGACCGGTTGCTGAATCAGTGCGCCCAGAGTTCGCCCCAGATGTTGTGTGTCTGCTGCAGAACGGGTAGATATCTGAATATGTTGTTCAGTCATGGGACTGTTTATCGTTATAGGTTATTCGTTATTCGTCTGAAACGTTTGACCGTTTTTGTCGTGGGCTCAAATCTAATAACCAATAACTTTAGGTTTGGTTAGCCCAGTATCTTTTTGATCTCCGCAGGAATGGCATACATGACGTCACCGGCCAAATAGCCGATGGGGCCCTTGGTATTTGCGAGGGTGTCGGCTGCGGCCCCGTGAAGATAAACGGCCGCATGGGCAGCTGCTTCCGGAGAAAGACCCTGGGTGATGAATCCGGCCAGAACCCCTGTCAGTACATCACCCATTCCGCCAGAGGCCATGCCGGGGTTGCCGGTTGGATTGATAAACGCAGAACCATCAGGATGGGCAATGACAGTTGCCGCTCCCTTCAACACCACATGCACTCCGTATTTGACGGCAAATTCCCGAGCGCACGCCAGACGGTTCTGTTGAACTGCAGCAGGCGTGCTTTCAATCAATCGGGCCATTTCTCCAGGATGGGGGGTTAGTACGGCCGGTGCGTCAAGTTTTTTCAACAAATCGGTTTGCCCGGCAATATTGTTGAGTCCATCGGCATCGATGACCAATGGAATGTTGGTTTCACGCATGATTTTTTCAACCAGTCTTCGGGTTTCAGGTGCCTGACCGATACCCGGCCCGATAGCCATACACGATTTGCCGACGATCAATGTCTGGATTTGTTTAAAGGCCGTGTCACCAAGGATACCGGGCCGGCTTTGGGGTAAGGGGGCTGTCATGACTTCCAACACCTGAGGCTCAACAACCGGGTTGAGGCTTTCGGCCACTCCCAGCGTAACCAAGCCGGCACCGGCTCGCATAGCCGAGATGGCGGTCATCGCGGCCGCGCCGGTTTTTCCGGTTGAACCGGCAACCACCAGCAGATGGCCGGTCTTGCCCTTGTGCGTATCTGACGCGCGCGACTGAAAATAGGTGCTGAGTTGTTCAGCGTCTAGCAGGTGCTGCTGTGGCGCAACAGCCTCGACAACTGCATCTGGTATGCCAATATCGATGATATCGAGCTTTCCGGTGTAATCGGCACCTGGATAGGTATAATGACCTATTTTGGCGAGCCCAAAAGTGGCTGTTGCCTGCGTCTGGGTGGATATCCCACAGGGCTGGCCGGTATCGGAATTTAGGCCCGAGGGAATATCAACGGCAAATACCGGTAGTCCAGTGCGGTTGATAAAATCAATAACGACCCTAAAAAAGCCTCTGACATCAGACGTCAACCCGGTCCCCAGAATGGCGTCCACCAGCAAGCCTGAGCGGGCGATCTCGGATTGGTGTGCCAAAAAAGAATTTTCGTCCGACACCTCGATAACAGGTACTTTGAGTTCTTCGAGACGTTTGAGATTGGTTGCGGCATCACCTTTGACGGCAGTGGTCTTGGCCAGCAGATAAACCGTTACCTTAACTTCCCTTGCCGCCAGCTCCCTAGCGATAACAAACCCGTCACCGCCATTGTTGCCTTTGCCGCAAATGATACTGACGCCATCTTCGATTTGATCGGCAAATTGGGTAAGCAAAACGAGTGCGGCGCCTTGCCCGGCAGCTTCCATGAGCTCCAGACCGGGGATCGCATGCACTTCGATCGTTTGACGATCCATTTCCTGCATTTCAGCTGCGGTGACAAGAATCATTTGAATCCCGATTGGGTTGATATGGTTCTAGATAAGCGAAGTATATAAAGTTAATGTTATTACGGACTTCAACCGGGCAACATAAAGCTAAAGGGCTTGTATCAGCTCTATCATCTCCTTGACGGCCTTTTCCATGCCCGTTAATATCGCGCGTGAGATAACACTATGACCGATGCTGAACTCATCAATTTTACCCAGGCCCTTGAATGCTTTAATCGATTTGTAACAGAGGCCATGTCCGGCTTTTATATTGAGATTGAGTTTTTGGGATAGCTTGACGGCGTCCACCATTTTTAAAAATTCCTGATGCCGTGTTTTAGATGTTTTGGCCTCACAATAAGCACCGGTATGAAGTTCGACAATTTTGGCATTGGTGCGATGGGCCTGCTTGAGTTGTTCGGGATCAGGGTCTATCAGAATACCGACGGGGATGCCGCTGTTTTGCAGGGTGTCAACGATTTCTCGGATCTCATCTCTGTTTATAACCAGGTCCAGACCGCCACCAGCACTGAATTCCACTCGTTTTTCGGGCACCAAGGTCACATGATCCGGTTTGATATCCAGCGCCATACCAACCATTTCCGTGGTGGGTGCCATTTCCAGAATCAGTTTGCTTTGAATCATTTGGCGCAGAATGCGGACATCTCTATCCTGAATGTCGCGACGGTCGCCCCGCAGGTGCATGGCGATGCCATCGGCGCCGGCTAGTTCGGCCATAAGTGCGGCGACTACCGGATCTGGCAAAGCGCTTTTTCGGGTCTCCCGCATGGCAGCCACAAGGTCTATTTTAACGGCTAATCCGGCCATTGACGAACCTCCTTCTTTACCAGGGTCATTTTTGATCCCTATACCTGAATGCGGCTCATTGATTAAGATGCTGCTTGCGATCTAATAAATTCGAAGACCTCTCTTGCCTTCTGCTCCATCTTGTGGGCTTCGGATTTGTCATTTTCATGGTCGTAACCCAACAGGTGCAATATGCCGTGGATGAGAAGCTGGTCAAGGTAATCCAGCATTTCCAGACCGGCGTTTTGGGCTTGCCGGTGCGCAGTTTCTACTGAAATGACAACATCGCCCAAAAGGTGAGGTGAGATCTCTGCAAACGGCCCCTCTTGCATGGCAAATGCAATTACATTGGTGGGACCTTCTCTGTTGAGGTATTGTTGATTGAGGCGTGCAATCTGTTGATCGTCAACGATAAGAATAGAAAGCTCTGCGTCAGGATAACCCAAGGCGTTTAAGATGGCCCTTGCTGTTTGCAGAATCGTCTTCTTTGAGATCCTGTGTTTGCCTTGCCTGTTTTCGATCTGAACTTCCATTCTTCGATTTCCCTTTTTCATTACCGTTGCCGGCTGCGCGGCCTTCGCTGTATTCGATGCGGTGATGATGGATGCCGTATAATATCTTGTTAAAGCTTTTTGCAATATTATGCAGGTCTTTGAGGGTTAATTCGCAGTCATCCAGTTGGCCGTCTGAGAAAACCTGGTTGATCAATTTTTGAACCAGCCCCTGAATTCTTGACGGAGTGGGGTTGTCCAGGGCACGCGTGGCCGCTTCAACCACGTCCGCCAGCATGACAAGGCCGGCCTCTTTGGTTTGTGGCTTGGGGCCCGGATACCGGTAATCATCAATATTGACAGCCGCGGCACCCTTTTTCTGTTTGGCCTTTTCATAGAAAAATTTAATGATGCTGGTGCCATGGTGTTGTCGAATGGTATCGCTGATCAATTGCCCCAGTTTATTTTCCTTGGCAATTTCAACGCCGTCCTTAATATGGGCAATCAGGATCAGACCCGACATGGACGGTGCCAGTTTATCGTGTCGGTTTTTTCCTTCGGTCTGGTTTTCAATAAAGTAAAGCGGTTTTCTGATTTTACCGATGTCATGATAATAGCCGCAGACCTTTGCCAACATTGGGTTGGCGCCGATCTCTGTAGCAGCAGCTTCCACCAGTGAACCGACAATAACCGAGTGGTGATATGTGCCAGGCGCTTCGATCATCAAGCGGCGCATTATTGGCCGGTCCAGATGTGCAAGCTCTAGCAGCGTAATATCAGTCGTATAATCGAATGCAATTTCAACCAATGGGACAATGCCGGCCGTCACAATACCGGCGCTGATACCCCCTAAAAAAGCGAACACCCAATCCCAAATCAATTTGGCCGTCGACAATTCTCCGGTATAGAAGTGGATGGCAGTTGCCAGCACAATGTTTAGCAAACCGAGCTTAGCACCGGCGATGATAAACACTTTTCTTTCACGGCAGCTTCGCAGCCAGTAAGCGGCCATCGTACCGCTGACCAAAAAATACAGAAACATTTCAAAACTATTCTGAAAAATTAGACCAAAGCCAACTGCCATTACCAGGGCCATGGGGACCGCTACGGACAACCCTAGAAACAGGCAGATGATCATGGCGGTTGACGTTAGCGGAATACCAAAATAGGTCGACGAACGGGGGATGGAGACAGGTGAATTCTGGGTTAGCAGTTCAGATAAGGAGACGGAAACCTCCGAGATGAAAAAAAAGGTCAGGGCCAGACTCGCGAGCAGTAGCAAATTTTTATTATGATAGTTGACCATCAACCCCTGCTGATTTAAATGCAAAATGTAGGTGGTCATCAGAAGACACATCAGCAACAGGGCCGCCCCAAGGCTGCTGAGCAGAATTTGTTCCTTCTGGGTCTGCGCCTGTAATGCTTCAAGTTTTCGCAAATCAAATTCAGACACCAGTGAGCCTTCTCTGAGCACCATTTCGCCGGCCTTGATTTTATATAGCACCGGCTTGATTTCGCCCGCTATTTTATTTTGCCGTTCCTGGGTCTCACTGCGGTTAAGGGTGATGTTTGGTTGAATCAGTTCTTGAACAAAGTCAACGACCAAGTTTTTCAAGGTATAGTCCAGATCCTGAAGGTAGGGCTGACTGATGCTTCGCACCATGGCCTTGGCTTGGTTGAGGCCGTAGAATTGGTTTAGATTGGCCACAAATTTCTCATTTTTTGTGGCGACATCTCTTAGGATAATGCCTTTGTCCTGTTCCTTTAGCAAAATTTCTTTGTTGGTAACAACGCCCGTAGATAAAATGGCATTTAGTATTTTTACGATAAGGTCGGCAACATCGCTGGAAAAGGCCTCATTGGCAAGGGCCTGGTAAGCCCCTTTGCTAACGCGGATACCGATGGTTTCTTCAAAATGGGCCTGTTTTTCCCAGATCAATACCTGCGTTGAGGGCTTGGTGTCACCCACCAGGATTTGGTCTGCTTTGGATTCGTTCCCCAATTCCTGGAGCTGGTTGCTTTGGGCGGATTCGATGACGGCTCTCAAATCATCAAATGCCTGCACTACATTGCGCATCAGGCTTTTGGCCATATTGGCGTCAAAATCATAAACGGTCAATACCTCGGCCATGGACTGCTGACGGTTTTTTTCAGTGGCAGCTTGGTCTTCAATAAAAAAATCACGGGATGCCTTGATATCCCGTTCAACCACATCTCCCAACTTATAACGGTGTTCTGTGATGACGAGGCTTGGATATAAGATGATAATAAATAGAATCACAAACAACACCATAACTCCCCAACGGATTCGGGTGTTGTTGTCCAGAAGTTTATTGATCGATTCTTTGCTTTTGTCGAAATTCATCCGTATTCAATCAGTTTTCAGCGGCAGGCATTGCGCTAAACCATAGACCGTGCCTGCTGCGTTTGGAAACCCATAAATGCTCAAAGGTTTGTAATTGAGCACTTGCGCCGTTTTCAGCGCGAATTTTGGTTTATATCGTTAGCGGCATTTTCGTTTTCTTTATCGGCATCAAGCTGCTCGTAAGCATTGATGATGTCCTGGACAAGTCTGTGCCGGACAACATCGAGTTTTGAAAAGAAAACAAATTTGAGGCCTTCGATACCTTGCAATATATTTTTGGCCTGAATCAAGCCTGATGTTCTTTGGGCCGGCAGATCAATCTGGGTAATGTCTCCGGTTATAACCGCTTTTGAATTAAAGCCGATACGGGTTAAAAACATTTTCATCTGTTCCGGGGTTGTGTTCTGGGCTTCATCGAGAATAATAAAGGAATCATTTAACGTACGCCCCCGCATGAAGGCAATCGGCGCTACTTCGATGGCACCTTTTTGCATTAAATGGGCGACTTTCTCAAAACGTATCATATCATGCAGGGCGTCATACAAGGGCCTCAGATAGGGATCTACTTTCTCGGCAAGATCGCCCGGTAAAAAGCCTAATTCCTCGCCGGCTTCTACTGCCGGCCGCGTTAAAATGATCCGATCAACAATACCCTTTGTGAGGGCTGAAACCGCCATCGCCATCGCCAGATAGGTTTTCCCCGTGCCGGCCGGACCGATGCCGAAAACAATATCATATTTTCGCATGGCATCAATATAATCTTTCTGAGCAGGACTTTTAGGGCTGATCGTCGCTTTTTTGGACGTTATGAAAACAGTATCCAAGAATATTTTTTTCAGATCGGCGCGGTCATTACCGCTGAGCACCCTGACAGCGTAATCAATATCATTGGCATGAATGGGATAGCCTTCTTTTAATATTTCGTAAAGCTGCTCAAGGACATTTTGGGCCAGACGCGCAGCGATGGCCTCGCCTTGAATGAATACCGTGTTGCCTCTGGCATTCACAGCCGTATCGGTTGCCTTAGCAATCCGTTTTAGATGGTGGTTGTGCTCGCCAAACAGTTGCTGGGCCAGATGGTTATCGGAAAAATCGACGGTTGTTTGTTTGTTTTCTGAAAGTGAATTCATCTGCAATATCATGACCGCTAAAGCGGTGTCTGAAAAACAGCTGCAAGCGGAATTAACCCCTTTAGTTGCGGGCCCTATTCCTATCACAACCTAAAATGATTGCAAGCTAGTTTCAAGTTCTAATTGTAGACCGAACTGGCGCAAATTACAAATCAGAGTCTATTTTGGAGATCTAAAAATACCTTGACTCACCAAATTGGCTCTGTTAGTTGAACCGGCGGATAGGCGTATCATCAGCAGGTATCCCCTAAAATCAGGCCAGATGTGGGAAAATCACACAGTTTGCCGGCCTTTTATCTTTTGGCGTTTATGTGATTAAATGAGTCCTTTTGATGTATTCATAATACTTATAATGGGTTATAGTATTGTTCGCGGCCTGTTTAGGGGCCTGGTCAAAGAAGTGTCCTCCATTATCGGCGTTCTGGGCGGGTTTTATGCCGCATATTCCTATTTTCCGATGGTGGCCAAATTGCTCTCCGGTATCATTCAAGAGGAATCATATCTTAACATATTGAGTTTTATGATTATTTTTTGCGGAATCCTTTTGCTTATCAGCATCCTGGGGGTTGTCATCAAGTATCTGTTGAATATTGCCTTTTTAGGGTGGATCGATCGTATCTGTGGTGTCGGGTTTGGGTTAATCAAGGGTGTTTTAATTATAACGGTTATATTTATCATTCTCACCACTTTTCTCTCCAAAGGCACACCGTTAATCAAAAAATCGATCCTTGCGCCGCATGTCATCTGGATATCCGAGCAGATGGTGGGTCTTGTTTCCGATGATATGAAGAACGATTTTTTTGCTAAACTCGACGAATTTAAAAAAGCGTGGAAAATTCAAAAATAAAATCAGCCAAGGATTCGGTCAATGCTCTGGTTGCCCTGGTCGAATCTTTGCGGGCTGAGGACGGATGTCCTTGGGATCGAAAACAGACGCCCAAAAGCATGCTCGTTTATCTAATAGAAGAGATCTACGAACTTGCAGACGCCATCGAGTCCGATGATGCAGCAGCGGTCAGAGAGGAGCTGGGGGATGTGTTATTTCATATTGTCTTTGTAACGCGTTTGTATCAGGAAAAGAATGACTTTACTATTGATGACGTTGCCCGTGATATTACCGCTAAAATGATCAGGCGCCACCCCCATGTTTTCGGCGCCGCTAAAGTTGAGAATACCGAACAAATCCGGCAAAATTGGTATGCCATAAAACAAAACGAAAAAAAACAGTCCCTAAAATCGGCTATTGTCGATTCGGTCCCTAGAAACATGCCAGCATTGATGCGTGCCTACCAAATCGGCCAGCGAGCGGCCCGCCAAGGTTTTTATCACACGAATCGTGATCATCTCATGAGCGAGCTGGAATCGGGCTTCAATCAATTAAGACAGGCCATTGAAATCAACGATACAAACCGCCTTGCAGAAGTTATCGGAAGCTATTTGTTGTCGCTGGTGAATTTGGCGCGTCTTTTAAATATTCACCCTGAAACTGCCCTGTCCGCAGCAGTAAAGACGTTTGAAAAACACTTGCAAGAAATGATTGAGGCGGATTCAAGGACTTAAGATGATTGCCATTATAGATTATGATGCCGGTAATTTGGCCAGTGTGCAGCGCGCAGTTTCACACCTCGGCGTTGACTGTGTCATTACCAAAGAAGAGGCAGAGATTAAAGCTGCCGAGCGGATCATTTTTCCGGGAGTTGGTGCTGCTGGTGCCGCCATGCAAAGTTTGCAAAATTATAGCCTGGATCGTGTCATCAAAGAAGAACTGGCTAACGGAAAACCGGTGCTGGGTATTTGTATTGGTTCGCAGATTATTTTAACCCACAGCGAAGAAAATGACACGCCTTGTCTGGGAATCATTGATGGGACGGTGCGCAGCTTTGCGCCTGATGTTCGAACGGCGGATGGTCAAAAGCTGAAAATCCCGCACATGGGATGGAACGGACTGGATATTAAACAGCCCCATCCGCTGTTATCCGGTGTCAGCGCTGATGATGAATTTTATTTTGTGCACAGTTATTACCCACAGCCGCAGAATCCGGACTGCGTGTACGCCGTGACCGAATATGGGGTTTCCTTTGCCTCTATTATTGGGCTGAACAATTTATTTGCGACCCAATTTCATCTTGAAAAAAGCGGCCCAGCGGGGCTGAAGATTTTGGATAACTTCTGTACGTGGAAACCATAATGCGCCCTATGAGAAGATCATTATAAGAGCTGAAGCGGTCATATAATTTTCTTCCTTGCGCTACGATCCTAAAATTGCCTGTGGTCCGATATTTGGGATTAGAACAAATACCAAAGGCTTGCATGCCAAATATCCCAAATATCAGACCACGACCACCTTTAATGGCAGTTTGTCAGCGTAGCGCATTTCAGAAAACAATATGACCTTACCGCCCTTATGCGACGAGACGAATCTGAAACACGCTAATTTAATCTAAAGGATATTAAGGTGCTAAGTAAGCGAATCATACCGTGCTTGGACGTCCGGGAAGGCAAAACCACCAAGGGCATCAAGTTTAAAGATAATGTCGATATAGGCGATCCGGTTGATATGGCCCGACTCTATTATGAAGCCGGCGCCGATGAGATCGTCTTCTATGATATCACGGCATCATACGAAAAACGCAATATTATGCTGGACGTGGTCCGCCAGGTGGCCGAGACCATATTTATCCCTTTCTCTGTGGGCGGCGGCATTCGAACCGTGTCGGATATGCGCAATGTCCTTTTGGCAGGTGCCGAAAAAGTTAGCGTCAACAGTGCGGCTGTCAAAAATCCGGATATTATTGCCCAAGGGGCCAAAGCATTCGGCAACCAATGCATTGTTCTCGGTATGGATGCAAAATATGTTGGGGCGAGCAAAGAAACACCCTCGGGCTATGAAATCTATATCAATGGCGGCAGAACACCCATGAAATTGGATGCGTTAAACTGGGCAATTGAGGCCCAAAAGCTCGGGGCAGGGGAGATCTGCCTCAATTCAATTGATGCCGACGGCACCAAGGCTGGTTACGAACTCAATTTGACCCAACTGATTTCTGATAAGGTAAATATCCCGGTCATCGCCTCCGGGGGCGCCGGCACACCGGAACACTTGCGGGATGTCCTTACCCTTGCAAGGGCCGATGCTGCCCTGATTGCTTCTATGGTCCACTATGGAACTTATACGATTAAAGAAATTAAGTCTTTTTTGATAAACAGCGGCGTGAAGATTCGCAAGACCTGGTAGGGTAGCGCTGGCATCAGCAGGATATAAATATCCCCTTCGATGGGGCATACGGGAATCCCACACCCGTTGCACCATCGCGGTCGGGTATCACTTGAGGTTTTGCAGCGGGCTTAACATCTATTGCCCGTGCGCATTAGGGCCCAAACAGCGGCGTTAGGCCATTTCGTTCGACAGCACATAGCCGGGGGGTATCTTGCGCACAATCTCCCCGTCTTCGTTATACTCCTCAACGACTATATGGCCGTCTTCAAGAGAGTTCTTTCTTTGTGTCTGCTCTTCCTGTTTTAAGTTTTGTTCGGATTTCGCGTTGTTTTCTGTTTTTTCAACGGGTCTTTTCTTACGGATTTCAGCACTCTTTTTAACAGCGAGTTCCTGATCTTGCATCTCGCTGTCATAGTTTGCGCGCACCGAATGTTGCATGGCGGCGTCTCCAATAGCATCTAGCATGGTGTCCTCCTTTTGTTTATCATGAGCCCTTCTGACTCACATGCAATTGCTGCTATCTTAGCTGGCAGCATCCTTTTCAACCGCGTCTTGCTCAAATTGCTCGACTTTGTTGATCAGAAAGTTTGTATCTTTTACGGATAGCGCGGTTGTTGTTTTCTGATTTAAATCATCAATCACATTAAAAACAAACGCTGTTTCCTTTTTGCTATCAGATTCGATTGCCTTTTGTTCACTTCCCCCGCCTGGCGTCTGCTCATCGTCTTCAACCTGACCCTTGGCACCGTAATCGGAAATTTTCGTCAAAATATCCTTGGCGACTTTTTCGATCGTGGCGCGTCGCTTGCCTTCGGTCGACAGGTGGATCTTATCGGACAGTTGGCGTTTGTTTCCCGTTACTTGCTTTTGTGTGCTCCTGTCCTGACTGAGCTGTTTGCTGTACGTGTTTAAGACATTATGAATCTGATAACTGGATACAAACATATAACACTATCCCCCAGTCTTTTTTATCGGTTTATCCTTGCTAAACTTTAGGGAAAAATGACCTTCGGTGGGCAGGCATACTTATAACTAATTGAAAATATTTATAATATAAATTCTTGTGAAATGGCGCCGAAAGGCTCGAATTTTGGATAGAAAACAAACAGTTGGCTGAAATCCAGCCATAGGTGGTGCGCACAGCAGGGCGGGATAAACACTAACATATCATTTAAATTTGAAACATTGCGCGCTAGTCATCAAAATCGCCGGACGGGCCTTTATCGCTGTCAATTTTAGCCGCCCTTTCTGTGATCAACTCGGGCGTCCATTGCTGGGGATCTTCAATACGTTGCACCTTCGGGGCACTGGTGTAAGACCCGGTATCTAGCACCGCCTCAATGGCTAGTGATGCTGTATTTTCGGCGTTGAAGACATCGACGATCATATGGTAGGCAAAATCCTCGACTCTCTTTATCATGCGTTCACGCACGGCCTGTGGCTGGCTGAGCAGCCTATTTTCAAAAGGCAGATTTAGTTTCTTAAAATTGCCGCCTTTGTATCCCTGAGCCTCGGCGTAGGCCTGCATTTCAGACCACATTGATTCGGTCACCCCGGCGTCTGTTACTTTCTTAAAATTGCCCTCGTCATCCAGGATGGCATTGCCATAATCATTGACCTCCAGACCCCAGGATATCATCTGCAGGGCAGTTGCCACGTTGGCCTTTGTGGTTTGTGTGCTGTTTGCAATTTGTCGCAATCTATCTGAATTATTGCCCGAGGTTCCGTGTTGTGCCCCGGAAATACGATAGGCGCTTAATGCTTGATGAATGCGTGCGGTTAACTCCACCTGTATGCCCTGGCCGCTGGCTTCGATGCCATGGGTCGTGCCGTTGTTTAGAGCGATCCAGTCGGGAAAGATGTCATGGGCGTTTAACCCTTGGATCAAAAATAAGGCTTCCTCGACGGTAGAAAGGCCTTCTTTGCCTTTTATTTCACCAACTTCGGTTTCGAGGCCGGCCCACACAGGAACATACTGATTGAGCGCGATGCTGGCCAATAGATTTTTATCATCCGCCATATGGGAAGCATCGATGGCAATCGAGGTAATGCCGGCTTCGAAAAGGGTGGGGATCTCTATTTTGGCTGCAGCGATGTCTTCGTCGTTTTTTATGCCATAATGATCCGCATGGATAGCTACCGGTATTCGAATTGCCAACTCATTGCAGGCGGCATCTACAATTCGTGCTATATTCCAATAATTAACAGCGCAATAGGCAGCGGCTCCACCTTCAGATTTGGCAATTTCGATAATCAGGGCTGCATTGGCTTTCTGGGCAGCTTGCAGGGCGCCGCGGATCACAAAGCTGTTTCTGCCATTGGCTGCCATGGCAATGGCTTTACCTTTGGCCAGCATGGCTTTGTCGATAAATTTTCCGCTGATTATCAAAGCCTTTGAATTTGGGAAAAGCCTTTCAATATTCGGCGGCCGACCCACCTTAAGCGCCTCATCAAACGTTTGCGACGTCATGGCATTCTCCTGCCGTTGATGGTTTATCTTGCTTGTCGATTGACTCTGGTTTCTTTATTTTGGCAATGAAATTTAAATTGTCAAGCATGGTGCTGGTGAGTTTTAAAATATAAACAATAATAGTATGTTAAATAAGTTTCAGGTCTATGGTCAGATGGGTGTGCTTACGGAATATCTTAAGAAGGAAGGTATTGCACCATCGGATATCGTCAGGCATAGAGATCGATCAAGCGCCCTAACTGATAATCGTCGGCGTATTGCAAAAATTGGTTGCTTGTGTATCGGTTGCCGCTGTGGTCACCAGGGGTCATTTTATCCAATGGCGCTTGTTCGTAGCTGTAATGACGCCGAACAGCATCTTCTCTCATGAGAACCGTATTTCCTGGCGGTGCTGGCCGCACCGGATAATGACGTTGGTCTGAGACGATTATATTGGCATCGGATGTAATGACCATCAGTTTTCCACTTACCGGTTAAGGGTAATCCCAGCTATCCATATTGGTAAATCTCGTAAACCGACGCCTCTCCAACCCTGGCATCGATTTCACTTTGGATTTCGATTCTCTCACGGGAGACCACATATTCCCGCCAGTTATCAATTGATTGCCATGTGCTGATGACCAGAAATTCTTCGGGATTATCCAAGCTCCTTAAGGTTTCGCCGGATATATACCCAAATTGGTTGGTCGCCAAATTTCGTAAGCGCCTGAAAAGAGGCAACAAAACATTTGTCTGGTCTTCAGGAATGTTACGTTTGATGAATATTTTAACGGCCATAAAATATTCCTTCAATTTTATGTATGGCGCGGTAGCCAAGAATAAAGATAAATGGGGGGTACTGTCAAGAAAAAAAAGGCTTAAATACCCAATAATATTTTTCATTCCGCCTGAATTAAAGAAAAGGTTGGAAAGGTTTTGAGCACAGTTGAAGACTTCAAGGTAACGCGGAATAACTTTCCGGTAATGCAGAATGGGCGGCAAACAGAGATGAATCGCCTTTTATAGACTTACGCTAAAGAATTTTTTGATATCGGTTTATTCGCAACCGCCTGCAAACGTTCGAGCAGACTGCGCGCACCAATGACACGTGGCGGTTGAATTTTGGATGGTTATTGGTTTTATTCTTCTTTTTTCTGATTTATTTCCATGATGCGCTGATTGTATTCATCAACCCCGGTTTCGTAGGCCTTGCCTTTTTCAACATAGGCTTTAACACGCGCATTCAGCGCCTCGGTTTTTTTGTTATATTCAATAATTTCTTCGCGGGTTTTGGCCTTTTCTTTTTCTTTTTCAAGCTTTGCCTGCTCTTCTTTTAAAGTCTCGTATTCTTGATCGATTTCAGTTTTCATCTGCTCCAGTCGGGCTTTGACATCATCGAGGTTTTCAGGTTCATCCTCAGATAAATTCGGGAAATTGGCTTGCTGCTCGGCAGGTTCGACTTCTTCGGGTTCAGCCTGATTTTCCAGAGCTTCTTTTTGCTCAGGAACTTCTTTGCTCTGTGATTCTACATAACTGCGAATTTTGTTACGTTGCGCTTCAGGAACCTCATTAATATCATCGGTAAAGCGGACATTGCCATTTTCGTCTTCATATTTGTAAAATTCAGCGGAGGCATTGAACGAAAACAGTAAAAAAATTATTAATATCATATATTTGATGATTTTCATGTTATCATTCTCCCTAGCGGTGTAGCATATTATTGGTTGTCGGTTTATAATAAAAATTTATCATATGCGGCTTTTGATTGCAAATTACACGATGAGGGGTCGATGCCTGGCATCCATAATTTACCCTGCCATCGGGTAGTAAATTTCGTCTGGCACCGCAACAATAAACCCGAGTATTTTGACACTTATATGTTAAATTTCGACCAAAAAAGAATATACTTTAAAAAATCAGTTTACTTTTTTCACTGTTTAAGTGCATAACCAGTTCCAGAAAGGTCTCGCCATGCTCAATGAAAAGGAAAAATTGGACGCCCTGGCAAACCTGGGTATCGAACTTAGCCGTGTACAGGACCTGGATATCGTCATGGAGCATATCCTGACCGAAGCCCGCCGTTTCGTCAATGCGGATGCGGGTTCCATTTATATCCGTGAAAAGGATATGCTTCATTTTACTTACACCCAAAACAATACTTTGCAGCAACGGCTATCTGATGGAGAGAAACTCATCTACTCGACGTTCCACATGCCCATCAACAAGGAAAGCATAGCCGGCTATGTGGCGGCAACAGGTAAACCTCTCAACTTAAAAGACGTTTATTCTTTGGATCCGAGTCGCCCGTATCATTTCAGCAAGGAATTTGATAAAAAAACACAGTACCAAACCCAATCGGTGCTGACGATACCCCTGAAAAACCACCATGACGATGTGATTGGTATCCTGCAGATTATCAATGCCGAGGATGCATCCCAAAATGTCATCACTTTCTCACAAAATGACGAACGCATGATGCTGCACTTTGCCAGCATTGCAGCGGTTGCATTGGAACGTGCGCAAATGACCCGGGCCATTTTGTTGCGCATGATCCTCATGGCGGAAATGCGGGATCCCAAAGAGACCGGCGCGCATGTCAATCGCGTTGGCGGATATGCCGTCGAGCTTTACGAGCGCTGGGCCAAAAGGCGAAATTTGAACCAAAGAGAAATTGATCGCTGCCGGGATATTCTCAGAATGGCCGCTATGCTGCATGATGTCGGAAAAATTGCCATTTCAGATCTGATTTTAAAAAAACCCGGTCGCTTAGACGAAGCGGAATTTACAAAGATGAAACAGCATACCGTCTTGGGTGCCCGTCTATTTTCAGAGCGCCAGTCAGACTTTGATGAAGCGGCGGCTGCGGTGGCCCTGAACCATCATGAACGCTGGGACGGCAATGGTTATCCCGGACATGTGGATGTTGAAACCAGCAAAGCCCAAAAAGGCCATGCACACCCAGACGGTCGACCAATGGGCAAACAAGGCGAACAGATTCCGTTGTACGGCAGGATTGTCGCTTTGGCCGATGTTTACGATGCGTTGTCATCAGCACGCGTTTATAAAGACGCCTGGGACGAATCTAAAGTATTGGAAACGATTCAAAGTGAATCCGGGCGGCATTTTGATCCTGAGCTTGTTGACATTTTTTTTGATAGTCTGGATTTCTTACGTGCGATTCAGCAGCGGTATCAGGATAGTTAGGTTAGCATTGTTAATGCAGCTATAACATAAGAATCATTTCTTTACTTATTACTTGGTTTCAGGTGTCAGCTCCTGCAATCGATCCTGAAACCTGACACCTGACACCTGAAACCCATGAAATTAATCAGTGCGATTTATAAAAGTTTGCCTTTACTTACGACCACAAGGAAACCGAACCGATTTATGAAGACAACCCGTATCATATTTTTGATAATGTTATGCTGGGCGCTGAGTGCCTGCGTCCAGAAACCGCCGGTGTCCACCGAACCGGCTCCGTTGGGTGCTGAAGACCAGCTATTTGTCACAGGCGAGGATTTGTATGCGGCTGAAGACTATGCTGCGGCACTGGAGGCTTACCAGGCCTTTGTGCGCCAGTATCCGCAAAGGCCATTAGCGCCTGCAGCTTTGATGAAAATCGGTAAGATCAATTCGGAATTGGGCAATTATGTTGAGGCGCGCCATGCATATCGGCATTTGATTTCAGAATATCCCCAGAGCCCCTTTACCGCGGATGCCCAGGTCGATATTTTGTTAACTTTTTATCAGCAGGAAGATTATCGGTCGGTGATCGAACAGGCACCCGAGGTTTTATGGAGTGTCGAGTCAAATTCTCACATATTTCGTACCTATGCCCTGGTCGGTGACGCATACATGGCACTGGGTTTACCCATGGAGGCCTTTCAATATTATGGTGAAGCCTCACGTGTAGCAACAGAGTTGGAACAGGATGCCATCGATCAGAAGGTTAAAGCCGCGATTGCTCAGCTGGATGCAGATCAAATTACCCGGCTGCTGGAAAGCGGGGATCGCACAATTCCGCGCGGAGATCTCATGTTTCAGCGGGGTCTGAATTATGCCATGGTTGACCAGTATGATGAAGCACTTGTGGCTTTGGAAGACTTTTTAGGCGAGTTTCCAGCGCACGAAAATGCGCCTCTTGCTGAAGATTTGATTGAACAGATCAAACAAAGTGCATTATTTAACCGATATACACTGGGTTGTCTGCTGCCCCTCAGCGGCCCGTACCAGAAAATAGGTTTCCAAGCCCTAAAGGGTATTGAACTCGCCCTTGACCGTTTTAGCACTCAAGCCAGCGGCCCGCAAATGAATATTATCGTTAAAGATTCCGGCGGCAACCCGGAGCAGACACGCCAGGCAATGCAAGAATTGATTGATGAACAGGTCGCCGCCATAGTCGGTCCGATTATCACTGCTGAGATTGCTGCGGTTGAATCCCAGGCGAATAAAATTCCCATCATGACCTTAACCCAAAAGGATAATGTCACTTCTATTGGGGATTACGTCTTTCGAAACTTTATTACACCGCAAATGCAGGTCAATAATATCATTGATTACACTACATCCACGCTGGGCTTGTACCGATTTGCCATCCTTTATCCGGATGAACCGTATGGTATTGCGTTCATGAATCTGTTTTGGGATGAGTTAATTGCCAGTGGTGGTAGAATTGTTGGGGTCGAATCCTATGACCCCCAGCATACGGATTTTGCCGACCCCATTAAGAAATTGGTGGGCCTCTATTATGATATTCCCGAGGATTTAAGAGAAGCCGCTGAAATGAGGAATGTCGATGGCGTTGATCAACAGGTGCAGGACGCGGCACAAAATCCGGAAAATAGCGAAGATACCAGAAACGAGCAAAATGACGATGAAGAAGAGCCGCAAGCCATTGTTGATTTCGATGCGGTATTTATTCCGGACTACCCCAAAACAGCGGGTCTCATCATCCCACAACTGGCCTTTTATGATGTTAAAGATGTTTATCTTCTCGGCACGAATCTGTGGCATTCCGAAGTCTTGATCAAAATGGCAAACCAGTATGTGCAGGGGGCCATCATGCCAGACGGCTTTTTTGCCGGCAGCGCAGCACCTGTTGTTCAGGATTTTGTCAGCGCTTTTGAAGAGACCTATCAGGAAAAGCCCGGTTTTATCGAAGCGGTGGTTTATGATTCGGCAATGATGTTCTTCGAATTGCTGGCCCAACCCGACATACGTTTCAAAAGTGATCTGAAAAATAAGTTATTTACTATGGCGTCATTTATGGGTGTCACCGGACCGACCCAATTTGATGAAAACGGAGAGGCACAAAAGCAGCTGCACCTTTTACGGATCAAGGGCAGAGAGTTTGTCGAGTTGGTGCGTTGACAACATTTATGACTTGCGATCTTTATCAATACCTTAGGGCCCAAACTGAGCTTAACCCCTTTATACCGCCTTTGATAACATTTGAGTCACGCCGCAATTGAAATCAACAGAAAAGAAATCGCTTAGTTTTTTTGATGTCCAAATCTGGGCCTGGGCTCGAAGTGCCTAAAGTTGCTGTTTCGCTGCGCTCTGCATTCATTTCAATGGCAGCGTTTAATTTTGAGCATTTTAGCTCGATTTAGTTGCTTTAAAGCTTTGGTGGATGTGCACATCAGCAATGCGTTTTGATTATCCGCACCAGTAATGAATGCAGTTGAGGCCCATCAAGAAGCATTTTTGAGCGACCCTTGACCGGTAGCCTCCAATGTGCTGCGCCATAGCGTTCCTCTTGGATTTATCTGTTTGCGTTTGCCGGCCACCGTCTGCATGGGTACATGCACGAAGAAGTTATTCCAATTACCGATTAACAGATTTGTTTTACCCGCCATACCGGCATGTACGGCGTTGCGGCCCAGAAAATTGCAAAACACACGATCGTTGGCATTGGCCGGTAAGCTTCTGATCATATAACTGGGGTCTATATATTTGATCGTGATGCCGGTGTGTTTGGCTTCAAAATAAGAAATGATGGCCTCTTTCAAATACAGACCTATATCTTTCAGTTTGATATTTCCGGAGGCATCGCGCTCGGTCTTTTCATCATCAAAAAATTTCTGCCCGGCACCTTCAGCTGCAACAATGACCGCATGCCCTCTATCTGCCAGCCGCTTTTCTATCGCACTCAATAATCCATTGGGTCCATCCAGATCAAAATCGACTTCAGGAATCAACACAAAATTCACATCCTGCTGCGCCAGTGTTGCTGTAGCTGCAATAAATCCTGAGTGACGGCCCATTAATTTTAAAAGGCCGATACCGTTCGGGTAGCCGGCGGCCTCATTATGGGCGCTTGTGATCGCCCGGGTGGCCACATCGACGGCGGTTTCAAATCCGAACGATCGGGATACCAGGTAGATGTCATTATCAATGGTTTTGGGGACACCGACGACGCTAATTTTCAGATTTCTTTGCTGGATGGCGGCTGCGATGCGGGTTGCGGCCATCAGCGTGCCATCGCCTCCGATCATAAACAAGATACCGACATTCATGCGTTCGAGACAATCCACGATCTCATCGACATCCTGCGGTCCTCGCGAGGATCCCAGAACCGAACCGCCCCTTTCATGAATATTGCTGACCTCGTCCGGTGTCAGGTCGATGACATTATGTCCGTATTTCGGGACAAATCCCTGAAGGCCGTAGCGAATACCATATATGCAGCGGACACCATAGCCCCAATGAAGTTCCAATACGATGGAGCGAATAATATCATTTAAACCGGGACACAATCCGCCGCAGGTCACCAGCGCACAGCGCAGTTTGCTCGGATCAAAGAAAATATTACTCCTGGGACCGGCCCTTTCAAAGCTAGCGGGTGTTTGACCATTTTGAACCTGTTGCATCAAGCTGTGGGCATCGACATCAATCAGCACAAGCTCATCATCTGTAACAAATGAGATATTGTTGCTGCCACCTTTGGCGCGATTTTGACCGGGTGATGGTATTTTGGTCTCGCCCAGTTTCGGTATATCAGTCCCTATGGGTGTTGATTCCATGATCACCTCTTGTGAAGATGTGGTTTCGATAAATCGATCAAACCGGCAACTATTGCCGGCAAGTGCGTCTGTTTTTAAGCCTTAACAGTTGCCAAAAAGCCAAGTGCCTTGTGTAGCCGCGTTTTTGCAGGCCCCGATACGGTATTTCTCTGATTGAAAACAAACCCCCAAAAGCCGGTTATATTAGGAAAAAAACCGATTGGTGCCAAAATAATGGCGTTTATTGCAAAGTCAATGCGATCCCAATGCCATGCCTATTCGGTATTGGCGGTGGGGTTAAACATTCACCGCAAGCGCTGAAAGGTCTGCAAGAACGGCGATTGACGACCCTTTTTACGATATAGCATTATTTTTTAAATTTTTATTGACAAGCAACCCGCCGCCCATTATAGTCCCCCTTTTTTGTGCTGCTTTAATCTGGCATAGATCTTGCTCAAGTTTAGCTACTTATATTTTTCACGATGACCTAGCGCTGGAAGGGGGTGATTCCAATGGATTGCGCAACAATAAAAAAAGGTACGGAGTGTGCTTTTATGACGTCCAAAGGCTGCTCCTACAATGGCGGCATCTGCCATCAGACCGTCGAACAATGCAACGGCTGTAAACGGGGTACCGAGCTTTCCAGTGGCTGGTACTGCAGCGCCTGCCCAGATCCTTCCGTTAAATGGAAAAACGGCGATTGCAACCTGGCCACCCACGTAACCGTTGAATCCAACAAAGCCAAAGCAAAAATTAACCCGCTTAAAGCATCAAAACGCAGAAGCCGATAAGCGATTCGATTGGTTACCATAAAAACCCCGTCCCCGTTTAGGGCGGGGTTTTTGTTTTGCGATCACGCTTTTTCTGGCATTTGTCTGCCGATGCGCCAGTAATTTCCTCCCAAAACCGCAAAGCCCACAACTAAAACCATCGATTCAAAAGCTGGTGGCTTCAGGATGTTAATTCATCTCATTTGCGGGTTTTTTCAAGGCTGACCAACTGAATACAAATTGCCACCAGCTCCATGGCAGCCTGAATATCTTCTAATGGCGGAAATGTAGGTGCGATACGTATATTACGATCCTGGGGATCCTTTTTGTACGGATAGGTCGAGCCGGCGGGTGTTAGTTTGACACCGGCATCGGCGGCCTTTTGTATGACCGCAGCCGCACAGCCGTCAAGGGTGTCAATGCTCACAAAATATCCCCCTTGCGGTCGGCTCCAGCGCGCGATTTGTTTTCCGTCCAACTCAGTTGCAAGCACCTTCTGGACAGCTTCAAACCTGGGTGTTAATATCGCGGCATGTTTTTGCATGTGCGCCAGTATACCGGCCATATTTTTAAAAAAAAGAACATGGCGAAGCTGATTAAGTTTGTCCGGGCCGATGGTCTGAAAAGCCATCTGGTTTTTTACCCAATCCAGATTCGTTTCACTGCCTGCCATAATTGCCAGACCGGCGCCAGCAAAAGAGATTTTTGAAGTTGAGGCAAACATAAAGACACGGTCCGGATTGCCGGCTTGTTTGCAGGCAGATAGGATATTTTTCAAGGGCGCCGGCTGATCGACGAGGTGGTGAACGGCGTAGGCGTTGTCCCAAAATATGCGAAAATCTGAAGCACTGGTTTTCATTTGGGCCAGACGCTCTACCGTATCATCGGAATAAACGATACCCGTCGGGTTGCTGTACTTGGGGACGCACCATATTCCTTTGATCCGGTCATCCTGGGCGACAAATTCTTCAATATCATCCATCGCCGGCCCGCTGTCTGTCATCTGAATCGGAATCATTTCGATCCCTAAGTATTCGCAGATAAAAAAATGGCGATCATATCCCGGGCTGGGACACAGAAATTTTATTTTTGGCAGCTGCGACCAGGGCGGCGCTTCGTCGGTCACCCCTTTGATCATGGCCCGTAGGATCGTATCATGCATCAAATTGAGACTTGAATTGCCGCCAATCAGCAATTCCTGCGGCTTAACTTCCATATATTCGGAAAATAGCGCTTTGGCCGCGGGAATGCCATCGAGTCCGCCATAGTTGCGGCAATCCAGGCCATCTTCAGTCCGAAATGTTTTGCCTGCATCGCCTTTTATCATGTCCAATGCCAGGTCCAGCTGTTCGGGACACGGCTTTCCGCGCGTCATGTCCAGAGCCATCTGGCGGGATTTAAAGTCCTGATAACGCTGTTCCAACGCTTCTTTTACTCGCCCACGTTCTTGATTACTTAGTTGTGTAAAGTCCGTCATTTGCCAGATTCCTTTTGTCCGCTGTTAATGATCAAAACACCTGACCTTCAAATCGTCAGCCGCCTCTATAACATCGTATTTCGGCAGCATCAACCCTCGTATGGAGTTGGCAACAAAATTCTTTATTTACATAGGTTGAGCCTGTTAGCCCGTTTGCCCGTTTGCCGGTGGAAACCAATTGGCTTTTTGCTTGTGGAACGGGCGCAATCCGCCTACAGCGGACTCAACGGGCTCAACCAGCGAATTAATGGCCCTGATCTGTGGTTTAGATGGCTGTTTAATAGATCACTCTCATTAGTGTAAGCCCTCGAGCTGGCGCCGTCGCACCGGCTTGTGAGCGATCCTTTGTATCCAGGATCTGTTTAAAATCGGAAGGTGTTATTTTTTCCAGCCCCACATCGACCAAAGTGCCCACCAAGTTGCGAACCATATAGCGTAAAAACCCCTCGGCCTCGATGGCAAAGATTAATATCTCGTCTTGATGCTCGATGAGTTCAGCTGAGAAGACGTTGCGGGTGGTATCTTTTCGGGGACTGCCGGTGCCCTCAAATGCTTTAAAATCATGGCGACCGACAATGTGATCTATGGCGGCTCGCATTGCTTGGCGGTTTAAAGCTTTGCGAATGAACCATGCATACTGGCGCCCGATGGCCGCTGGAACGGATCGGTTTAAAATTCTGTAATGATAGATTTTGCTTTGGACATCATAGCGGGCGTGAAAGTCCGCACCAACCAATGTGCAATCCGTGATAATAATATCATTTGGCAATAAGCTGTTTAGCCCGCTGAGGAATGTTTCGGGGCCCAAATGCGTATCGCATTTAAAATTGGCCACCTGTCCTAAAGCATGCACGCCGGCATCGGTGCGCCCGGAGCCCACTAATGCCACATTGGCGGAGGTCATCTTTTTCAGGACTTTTTCAATTTCGTCCTGGATACTGCGATCATTTTTCTGACGCTGCCAGCCATGATAACGGCCGCCGTCGTATTCGATCGTTAATTTAAAATTTTTGGTCATTCTCAGCCATTTGGGCGCGTGCATGTCTGATCAGACGAGCAACGCCAGTGATAAAGAAAAAAACGACAATAGGGTCGACAAAGCGATGGTCGCAGATGCCAGTTGTGTATCGCTGTTCAGCTGTGCGGATAAAATGTAAAGCGCCGTTGATGTCGGTAATGCAAAATAGATCATGCCGACCTTATATGAGATGCCACCCGTGTCAAAGGCATTTAGAAAAAGATATCCGATCAGTGGCAAAATGACTAATTTGAACACACAGGCCACCATGGACAATCTGAAATGCGTTTTGATGCCGCTGAGGGTTAATGCGCCCCCAATTGAAAGCAGCGCCAGGGGCAGGGTAACAAAAGAGGCCAGTCGGAAGGTGTTGTCGACAAAGATCGGAAAGCCGCCGATCCATTTCCAATAGGCGATGCCGGCAAGGCAGGCAATGATCAAGGGATTGGTCAATAAAGCTTTTGCGGTCAGCGACGCCCGCCTTTTCAGCGATACGCTATTTTTGTCAAACCAGGATAGGGTGCTGACGGCCAGAATGTTAATCAGCGGGATGACAAGTCCGATTAAAATACTAAACTGCCGGGCGCCATCTTCTCCCAGAGCACTGAGGACCACTGCCATTCCGATATAGGTGTTGAAGCGATAACAGCTCTGGGAAAAAGAGCCGGCCTGAAAGGCACCGACTTTAAAGATTCTGATATATAGGCTGCTCAGAACATAAACACTGACCACCGCACAAACCGCCGCTTTGTAGAGTCCAGGATCGCCGATGTGGTCCGATGCAGCGGCGCCAATTTTCCAAAACAGCAATACCGGGAAAAAAATGAAGTAAATGAGTTTGTCGGCCGTCTCTAAAAATGCATCATTGGTAATGCCCGCGCGTTTGAGCAGATGCCCGGACAACAAAAGTGCAAATACCGGAAAAAGATTATTGACCACCATCCGTCTTATAACCTGTCGCAGGGCAAATTGCCGAGAGCCGATTCAAGTTCTTCATCCAGGGAATCGGAGAAAAATTTGACCGGAAAGCGCCGACTGCAGCCCCTGCAGCGCAAATAAACGTACGGTCAAGCCCTTTCAATGATAAGCTCGTTTGCACAATGCGGGCAATCAGCCAGGTGTTTTTCGGTCATCCGTTTTCGGTCCTTTAAAGCACAGCGAAACATCCAGGATGCGCTGTGTGTTCACCTTAGGGTTTGGGTGGTTATGTCTGCAAAGTAGCGAAAAGGGACCTTACTGTCAAATGCCATCCCGGAGTATGGCATCACCGAAGCACGTTGATAACCCTGTAGACAGCTGTTTTATTTTCTTATATTATAGGCGTTGCATCGAGCCACATCATTCATTGCCAATCAGTGAGGAGCATATGTGCCAGGGATTCAAATTTGCGGGAGTTACTTCAGGATTAAAGAAAAAGGGTCAGAAAGATCTTGGGCTGATTGTTTGTGAAAGACCGGCTACCGTTGCCGGCGTATTTACGCGCAATCAAGTGAAAGCCGCTCCGGTTCTTCTGGATATGGAACGCACAGCATCAGGCGTTTGTCAGGCAGTGATCGTCAACAGCGGAAACGCCAATTGTTGTACGGGGGAAAAAGGAATGCGTGATGCCCTCGCCATGGGCCAGTGGACGGCCAATAGGTTAAATATCGCAGAAGAGAAGGTCTTGGTGGCCTCCACGGGAGTTATCGGAGAACCCTTGGCCGTCGACCGGATTCAACAGGCGGTCCCCGATCTGGTTAAAGCGCTTGATCCGGCTGGTATTTCCGATTTTGCCGAAGCCATCATGACCACCGATACCGTTCCCAAAATCGTCAGCCAGACAGGACAGATAGAAGGGGTAACCTTTACAGTGACCGGTGTTGCCAAAGGGGCAGGCATGATTCGCCCGGACATGGCCACCTTGTTATGTTTTGTTATGACCGATGTTGCTGCCGATGCAGCACTTCTCAAAGAGATGCTCGTAGCCGCGACCAATCGGTCTCTGAACTGCATCACAATTGATGGCGATACCAGCACCAATGATACGGCGCTATTGTTGGCCAACGGTCTATGCGGTGCCGAAATAAAACAGGACATCGGAAAGAAAATATTTCAGGGGGTATTGGATAGTGTCTTAATGGCGTTGGGCAAACTGCTGGTCAAAGACGGTGAAGGTGCCACTAAACTGGTCGAGGTAGTTGTCAAGGGAGCCCAATCCGATGCCGATGCCCGTCAAGTTGCAGATACGGTCGCACATTCGAATCTGATTAAAACAGCGCTGTTTGGCGAAGATGCCAACTGGGGAAGGATCCTGGGTGCTGTCGGAAGGGCAGGGGTGCCGGTTCAAACGAAAGCGATTGATGTTTTTTTTGCGGATGTATGTATGGTGCAAAACGGTATGGGGTGCGGTCAAAAAGCAGAGGCTCAAGCCAGCGAAGTCCTCAAAAGACCGGAGTTTACAATTACCATTGATTTAAAGGCCGGCAACGGCAAGGCGTCGGTGTTTACCTGCGATTTTTCCATCGACTATGTCAAAATCAACGCTGACTACCGCAGCTAAAAATTGCTTTTAAACCCTCATCTTTCGCCCGAGGGCGGTGTTACAATTGAATTCGAAATTGTCACGTACTAAATGTACGCTCCGCATTCGAATTCAATTGCGCCTTGCCCTCAGGCGAAATCTAACCGTTTAAAAACAATTTTAACTTCGATAATGCCTAAAGTTCAAAAATTTGATATTTTTCAAAGTGTGTGCTGCCAATCAAAAGTTTTAGGAATTCCACGCCTGCCATCGTCCGCCTGAGGCGGACTCAGGCGAGCCGGGCGGGCTTGTGCGGCCTTGCTCAGCGAGAAACTATCTCATTTCTAAATGGAAACCAAAAATTTTCGTCTGATTCAAATATTTTCATTCGCCTTAAGTTATTGATTAAGCTTGAAATTTAATTGGTTGGCGGTACTCTCAGACGAAATCTAACGGTTTAAAGAAATTTTTACCTAATATATATCACTGCGTTTTCTTTTTTTTTGCGTCTTGCTATTTTCACCATGCTGACTGATATGCTGCAATTTCAATATCTGTAAGCTCTGCAGAAAAAAATGGGATATAATGTGAACCATGGCTGAGATACGATTGCAAAAATTTCTTTCCCAAGCGGGCATCTGCTCGCGGCGCAAGGGAGAGGCGTATATTCAGGCCGGCTGGGTAAAGGTCAACGGCAACATCGTCACCGAACTAGGCGTAAAAGTTGACCCGGCCCGAGACCGGATTGAGGTCGATAGCGAGGCCATTCGCGCTGATGCGGCCTCAATCTATATCGCACTGAATAAACCCAAAGGTTATGTCTCTAGCTGCGATCAACCTGACGAAAAAATCGTAATGGACTTATTGGACATATCTGAGAGAGTTTACCCCATCGGAAGGCTGGACAAAGATTCAACCGGGTTGTTACTGCTGACCAATGACGGTCAGCTGCATCACCGTTTATCGCATCCGTCTTTTAAGCACGAAAAGGAGTATATTGTGACGGTCGCCCGGCCGCTGCCTGACGGTGCGCTGCGTAAGCTGGAAAGTGGGTTGCCGATGATGGGCACCCGCACACTTCCGGCCCGTGTTAAGCGTTTTTCGGCCAGACGCTTCGCTATTATTTTGCAGGAAGGCAAAAATAGACAGATTCGACGCATGGTGCGAAAAGTGGGAAATCAGGTCGTCAATTTAAAGCGTATCCGTGTCGCGAACATTGAGCTGGGCAATTTGCCGCCCGGTAAATGGCGACATCTGAACAAAACCGAAAGAGATGACCTGTTAAAGGTGCTGTAGAACAAATTCAGTTCGCTCCTCAATGCTGAGCAGCGGCACATGGATGAGATCGTATCCCAGTGCGCGATAACACTCGGCAATCAGATCACTCAAGCGGCCGGCGGTCTTTTCATCCTCAGAACGGACTGGATCGGTCAGGAAGCTGAGTCGTTCAAAAAGAAAAATTTTTTGGTATCGAACGGCTTGGCTCCTCTGCCAGGGTTCTGTGGGGTCCAGTCCCAACAATTGGTAATAGGCAATACTGTCGGGAATCGCGCGATCAAAAAATATGATGTCATCGGGCGCCAGTTTGCTTTCAAGTTTGACCTTTGTCATCAGAATCTGGCGTTCAAAGGCCCATTCATCAGCCTTTATCTGCTCCAGTGTTTTGCCTTCTGACAATTGCGCATCAATATAGGCCCGCGCAACTTCGTGCACAACCGGGTAGCCCGATTGCGCCAGGCGCTTGATGACTGAAGTTTTACCTGAACAAGGCGCACCAGTGATGACATACCATTGGGTGGTTTGGATGGGAGGCTTCATCAGAAGGCGTTCACATCACCGTTTAACTGCAGGCTTGACCCCTCATAAAAAACAATTCACCTGCGCACAAAAACAAGGCTAAATGGGCAGTCTAGTGTTGATGATTTACAGGATAGGTTGTCGCGGTTGTTGATTATTCGACGTAAACCTTTTGTCCAGGATAAATTTTGGAACTTGGCCAAAGCTCATTTATAGAAAGAAACCGGTTTAAGGCCATATTATGCCGTTTGGCAATTAAAAATGGGCTGTCACCCGATTTAACTTGATAGACCTCCAGGCCCTCAGTCTTGGTCAGTTTCTTTTTGCCATCAAATATAGTTAACCTTTGACCTTTGTGCAGGCTGGTGGACGTCAGTTGATTGAGCTGTTGAATCTTCTTAGTGGTGGTACCATATCTTTTGGCGATGGTCCACAGTGAGTCGCCCTTTTTAACCACATGAACCACACGACGGCCCCTCATCGACGCCATCTTTTTGGGCGGACGATAGTGATAACCGCTGCGCGGTATTTTGAGCAATCGGCCGGCAACGATATAGTTGGACTTTCGTAAATTATTGGCTCGCATAATTTTTCTAACGCTGGTGCGGTATCGCTTGGCGATAAGCGAAAGCGTTTGGCCCGGTCGAACACGATGATAGACGTAGGCACGCTGTGGGGGGCGAGAGACCGGTATGGTATCCAGTTTCGCCAATAGAAATTCACCTTTATAGGTAGGCACTTTAAGGGGGTACTGATCCTCTGGACAGATTTTATAGCGCAATTCTGGATTCAACTGATAGAGTTCGTTTTCGGCCACACCGATCGAACGAGCAACATCCTTGAGGTGTACCTGTTTTGAAATCGTAACCGTTTCATACTGGGGCGGCATGTCCGGATCCGGCAGATTCATACCATACTTTTCCGGTTGATCCAGAATATGAAGGGTGGCCAAAAAGCGGGGCACATAGCGTGCGGTTTCTCGCGGCAGTCTTTCATAAAGATCCCAGAAATTGTCCAGATAGTTGAGATTTTGGCGGCGAATGACGTTTAAAACCCTTCCTTCACCGCAGTTATATGCAGCCAAAACGGTGGTCCAATCACCGAAAATGGCGTGGAGCTCCTTAAGATAATCGATGGCAGCCCGAGTCGATTTTTCCGGATCCATGCGCTCATCGATTAATTTGTCTCTTTTAAGACCGAACTTATAACCGGTAGATGGAATAAATTGCCACAGACCTAATGCCCGGGATCGTGAAAGCGCTTTTACTTTAAAACCGCTTTCAATAAGCGGCAGCCAGGACAGCTCTTCCGGCAGCCCGGCTTCTTTCAATTCGGCTAAGATGTGCTGGCGGTAAAGACCGGAACGCTGATAAGATTGAATAAAATATTGCCTTTCATGGCCGATTGTAAAACGATCAATTTCGGCCTGGACGTGTTTGTTCATGATGCGGGGAATGGCATTGTAGCTGCCGTTTACAACAATATTGCGGGAGGCATATATCTCCAGAATGCGTTTTGATATCATAAAACGCAGGTCTTCTTTTTGCTGGATGAGTTTGGTCTGGTCGGACGGATTGGCTGTAAGAATCAGAGCGTACGCCTGGTCCAGCGCGTCAAGCGCATTTTCCAGTTCGCCGTTTTGCCAGAACTCCTGCGAAAGCTGACACAGTTCAAGCGCTTCGTCCAAAACAGCCACGCTCTTTTTAGCCATAGCCGAAGTTTTGTCTTCGTCCTCGTAGGATCCCAGCTCTTGCTCGTCTAAAACTGAACCGTTGGTTCTTAATGCGCTGACGTTTTGATTGAACCGCGCGCTTCTATCGGACGGGATGGCACTGGATGCTGTTTTTTGATCCTGGCTATCCGGGGACAAAGATGGGTTTTGCATTAAATGACCGCAGCCTAAAGCGAATATCCATAACCAGCATGCAACAAAACGAAAGCCGTTCTTCATCAGTTCAATTCCTATTGTTAGTTTTTTTTGGGTTATACCATCATTTCCTAAGTTAGTAAAACGAAATGCGGAAAACGAATCGATTGATTGATATTCAATATCGTCAATTTTTATAAAAACTTAACTCCTAGGCACGGGACTCTGGGAAATAGATGCCGGATGCAACCGGGGAAATTAGACAACCAACATCAGACTCAGCCTTTTTAAAAACGGAGCGGAAAAAAGCTTGAAAGACCCTAGAATACATCGTAGAATGCTATCTTAAAAGGTCGCCTATAGACGACCTTTTGTAATTTTTATGATATATTAAGATGTTACCAAATTTTTATCGAAATGAACACCCTAAAATGCGATTTTTCAGACTGGATCCCCTCACCTCCACCTTAAGCCATTGGGAGATTAAATCGAATCAAGGGCTTCGTCCTATATGTATGGCTTAAGTTCGCTGATCAAAAATCCGTGATTTAAAGCAAGTAAAAAAAGACAAATTATACCAAAAATAAAAGAAATTAAAAGAAAAATGGGAAAATTATAATTATATTAGCTAATATTTTCTATTAACAGATTATTATTGAATATAAACACGTTTGCTATTTTTATCATAAATCACTAAAAATAACAGTTTTAGTTGCAGGAAATCTTCTCGTCGGATTATTTTCATTTCTATATTATTCTCGATGGTTAAGTTGTTAGGCCAGCGTAGCTCAGCTGGTAGAGCAACTGATTTGTAATCAGTAGGCCGGGGGTTCGAATCCCTTCGCTGGCTCCAGGCACGACCATGGACTTCGAAATTTTTCTGCAACACTGTAACCATGACCGTTTAAAATGTGATTATTCTGGGTGGGGTTCCCGAGTGGTCAAAGGGAACAGACTGTAAATCTGTCGGCGAAGCCTTCGGAGGTTCGAATCCTCCCCCCACCACCAACCTTAGCTGAGTCGTTTGTAGGAGATTTCGGTTTAACTTTAGGGATCGATTCGAACTACATGACTTCCTGCATGAATTTGGTTTCTCTTGTGGGAACAGGTTTAGTCTCCCTATTTGTAATTCAGTTCGTTGTGGGGGATTGCCAAGAAAAGCATTCGGGTAAGCACGCCTTTTTTGACAATCCCGTATGCCGCAGTTCCGCCATTTTGAACATGTGTGTGATAAGCGGCACAAGTGCGTAAGCGGGAGTAGCTCAGTTGGTAGAGCTTCAGCCTTCCAAGCTGGATGTCGCGAGTTCGAATCTCGTCTCCCGCTCCAGACGAAGATTCGGTTGTTTCTAAGCATTTAGCGTTAAGTTGTTGCCCACGTAGCTCAGTCGGTAGAGCGCTTCCTTGGTAAGGAAGAGGTTCACCGGTTCGATTCCGGTCGTGGGCTCCACAAATGCATATGCCATTCTGGGGCGTGTTTGCTTGGGGCGGCCTTTAATGGGTCTGAATATATCTTAATGTCTTATAACTTAACTGTTTCAAAACACCATGGGAGGATGAGAAGATGTCGAAGGAGAAGTTTGAGCGAACCAAGCCGCATGTAAATGTGGGGACCATCGGGCACATTGATCATGGTAAGACAACCCTGACAGCGGCGATCACCAAGCATTTGGGCCAAAAA